>JAIOSM010000082.1 GCA_021107575.1 Desulfobacteraceae bacterium
ATAGACAACGATCACACCATTGGCAACAGTTTTAGATTTTTCAATAAACTTTATGAGTTGTGTTTCAAGTTCAGGAATATCCTGGTGAAGCCCGGGTGTTGTATAAAAAATATGCCTGGTATCAAGGAAGCCCTCTTTTACAAGATAATTGATTTCAGGACTCATGGTACCGCATGCTACTATTGCAGTATTACTAAATAATTGTTCACCCATAATAACCTCCTAATCAAAACTGTTAGTCAAAATCGCTGTTTAGTTCACCTTCAGGGACATCTTCACCAGAATGCCAGGTCACAAATTCGTCTGTTCCCAGCACATTATCAGCAGATATCTCCTTTTATTTTTATGTGTCATTCTGATGTTATAAATCACAATGACACATATTTAATTATATAACATTATTAACCTCTTGCAAGTCCAGGAATCAAGGATGGTGGAATAATCATAACAGGGCATGGTGCCCATAGAAGTGCATCTGAAGTAATTTCGCCAAGTGGCGCTACATTTGTACTTTCTCCAACAGCAAGGGGGGTTTCAGTTGAAGTTCCCATTACCATCAAATCTACAGCAGAATTTCTGGCAAGTTTTGATAGTTCACTTACCACGTCTCCATCACCGATATTAATTGCATAGTTATCAAAACCGCTATCTTTCATTCTTCCTACATAAGCTTCAGACACCTTAGCTTCAGCTTCTTTAATTGCTTGCTCTACTTTTGCTTCATCGAGATTCAATTTACCAAGTCCATGATATATCCATAGTCTGGCATCATTCTCTTTGGCAAGGTTTAAAGCAAAATTGAAAATATGATTGCAGTACTCTGTCAGGCAGGTACTAAAAAGGATTTTCTTATACATAATTTTATCTCCTTATTTTTCTATGTTATATTTTCTCATAAACATTAGGCTGTTAAAGTGCAGGTCTGAACAATAGTAGCCTGCACTTCACAGAGACCAAATCAATTGCCCAGGTTATCTGCAGCTGCATCTTCCTTAAGATGCTCGTCCCATTTTTCTCCCCAAAGATCAGGCACTGTTTCTTCAACTTCCATGATAGAATCCCAGGAAATACCAATTTCTGTAAAAATATCTTTCAAATCTTCTTCACTGGGTGCCAGCCAGATACAATACCTGACGCCTTTATCCTCATTAAAATAAGTTCTGATCCAGGTGCCGGCTTCTACATCAACCAGTTTTCTCCAGTTTGCCTGTACTTCGTTACAATCGATCCCAGGGTTGTTGTGAACCATCATAAATTTTTTTAATTTTGACATTTTTGACCTCCTATATTAATGTTGTTTACTTTCTGCCCAGCAAATACATATTTAACTAAGCTGAGTGGTTTGATATATTCAATTACAATTGCCATGCCAAGTTTTTACTTTTGTTAAAAATAAAATTATAACTAATTGAAAATAAAAGAAAAAATTTGATTTTTGCCCATAATTAGTTTTTTAAAAAAAGCCTTGACTTTACAATATAGTGTTCATTAAAATGGTACCCATAAAAAGTGGCGGTATGAGTGGCGCCACTCATAATATCAATATACCCGACTTGTGACTATGAGCCCTATTGCAACTGAAATACAGAAGAATGAACTTGTTAAAATGCTTTTGGAATCCATTGGAGATGGCATTTTCATTCTGGATAACCAGGGTCGTATTGTGGCATGGAATCCCGCCATGGAACGTATTACAGGCTTTAAATTCTCTGAGGTTCTCAATAAAAACTGCCGAATGCTCAATTTCAATCAATGCTTTGGGAAAGAATGCCCTACTGGATGCCAGGACTGCGGTATTTTTGAATATGGCAAGGTAGACCCGACAGAGTGTATGCTTCATCACAAAAACGGCCACGAGATCAATGTAACTAAAAATGCCAGGGTTATCCGGGATCATAATCAAAAAATCCTTGGGATTGTCGAAGCAGTGACTGATCTGACTGAATTAAAAAAAACCCGCCTGCAAATGGAGGAAGCCACCCGCCGCCTTGGTGAATTAAACCGCCTCCAGGGGATCATAGGTAAAAGTCAGGTCATGCAGAATGTATTCACCTTTATCAAAGCGTCTGCAGCAAGTGATGCCACCATCCTGATACAAGGAGACAGCGGCACTGGAAAAGAACTTGTTGCCAGTGCCATCCATACCATTGGCCAGCGCCGGGACAAACCGTTTATCATAGTCAATTGCAGTGCCTTATCAGAATCCCTTCTTGAAAGTGAGCTTTTCGGGCATGTTAAAGGAGCGTTTACCGGGGCCATAAAAAGCCGTAAAGGTCGATTTGAAGAAGCAGACGGTGGTACAATCTTTCTGGACGAAATCGGAGAAGTCTCCCCTTATATCCAGGTTAAGCTCTTACGAGTTCTGCAGCAAAAAGAAATTGAACGGGTGGGAGAATCAATAAACCGGACAATCAACATCCGGGTCATTACAGCTACCAATAAGGATCTGCATACCCTGGTTCAGCAGGGCGAATTCAGGGAAGATCTCTATTACCGCCTCAAAGTATTCCCTATTTACCTGCCGCTGTTAAATAATCGAAAAGAAGACATCCCTCTTCTGGTGAATCATTTTATCACTATAAATAACAGGCAGACCAGAAACAAAGTAAAAGGGATCTCAAGATCTGCTCTACGCTCCATTATGGACTATCCCTGGCCGGGCAATGTGCGGGAGCTGGCAAATGCAATTGAACATGCATTTGTCCTCTGTTCAGGCAGAGAGATTGATATAACTGACCTACCCCTTGAGATACGCTCTTTCAACTCTGTAATGCCTGACAATGAGCAGATAGAGCCTCAAACTTCTCTGCCTTTGATACGCCCTACCCTGTCAAAAAAAAATCTGATCGAGCTTCTGACAGAATGTGAATGGAACAAGGCTGAGGTTGCAAGACGTACAGGTTTCAGCCGTGCTTCCATCTGGAAATACATGAAAAAATGGAACATCCCCCTTCAATCCGGTCCTAAACATGAACAGAACTAAACCAACAAGAATACGGTCAGATATTCCAATATTGCTTTGCACTGGTTTCAGCGAAGTCATGTCTGAAGAGCAGGCAACATCTCTTGGCATCAAAGGGTTTCTATTAAAACCGATTACCATGAAGGCTCTTGCCAGTAAAATACGTGAAGCGCTTGACAAAAACTAACCCTGATACCTTATAAGATTAATGATCCAATATGTCTAATTTGATTTTCTCAAAAAAGGTATTACTTTATCTGTAATTAACATACTAACTAAAGGAAGATACTATGCCTATTTTTGAATACCAATGCAGTCAATGTAACGAGACCTTTGAAAAAATTGTATTTAGTGGCGATAAAGAAGAAATTGAATGCCCAAAATGCAAGAGTGCTGATGTCCAAAAAAAGATGAGTGCTACAAGCTTTATGGGAAGCAGTATTGGCACCTGCGCGTCAGGCCCTTCCAAGGGCTTTTCCTGAGCAGGTTGATAAAAGCGGCAGTTTGCCGCTTTCGCTTTTTTATCTAACAGATTTATCTGACCGATTTATATAACAGGCAAAATTATATTTACAAGCTATGGTTGAATCCTGACAGAAGGGTACAAACCCTTACGCGCTCCTGTTCTATAAGGCTGAATAATATTAAAGGATATATTCTGGTCATCCTGAGCATGACCACGTTTTTCACCGTTTTCAAATAAAGCGCCATTTGTCAATAGGATCTGAGCAATTCTCCTCTTAAAGGCATCAATAAAAACAGAGCCCTTACCATTAAAAACCATTTTCCCTATTTTCAGGCTTTCCCTTACCTCAGCAAGATCATCAAGGGCAATAGTATTAGTTTTGATATCCTCTACAGAACCGATAAATCCCCACACCAGATGCTCGTCAGGTATTTTAATCGCAGCAACAGGATCTATGATTGTGTGTGGCATAACAACGCATCCTTCGCCTATTTTGATTGATGCGTCCGGCTTCCCATTTAAAAACGAATTAAAACCAACAAAAGTTTCAAGGCCAATATTAGAATGTATTATTTTCCCTCCATGGGCTGTAACATTCAGGCCTTCAAGTGTTGAATGGATAATATAAGTATTTTCCTGGGCATTGGAGCCATCTCCCATTACAGCATTATCCAGAAACGCCCTTTGAGATATAAGGACATTCTCACCTATGCGTGTTCTACCCTGAATCACTGCATACCTGTTGACAGCTGAACTCTTCGGAGCCTTTATAGGCTCAAGATTCATTACATCAAATAATTTTTCATAATCATGCTCCCGTTCTTTAACAAAATCGTATATGATCCCCCGGGGTTGATGTGAAGAATTAATACCAACATACTTCTTCAAAACCTCTTTTTTAAATTTATATTTAAATTCAAAACTCTGATTACGTATCCACACTGTTCCAGGGTCAATTTTCCTATGGAAGAGCTCACCTGCCTGAACATATGCAAATTCACCAACAATACAGGAATGGAGATTCATGAGGTCCAGGGTTGCAAAAGGGCCTAAAAAACATCCCTCAAGGGTTGACCCGTGAATATTTACGTAATGAGCCGAAATTGTATTATGAATCCCAAACTGTTCCGGGCTCTCAAGATTGTGCGAATTGCTGTGAACAAGGGTTTTATAAAGAAGGCTGTCCCTGATCGTAATCATTTCATCCTCAACAAGAGGAATGTTCTTTGCGCAACGGATATTGTCACCCCTTCTTTTTAATTCATCGCCTCTAATATCACTTTTATAAATAGCAGATCTTCCCACATAACATTTGCCAAGAAAATAACTGCCAGCAACGTTTGAATTTTTAAAATGAAAATAAATGGGATGATGAGATGTGATTCCATAAAATGCATAGAACTTCAACATTTTTTCATAATCAAGAGCGTTTGTTACAAAACCCTCAGTATCAAAATCAAACTCGCTTAAATTAACATTAACACGGCTGATAATTCTATCATTAAGTTGCTTTAGCTGATCCATAGTTACACTCCTCATGTATATAAAAAAACGCTGCTTTTAAATATTATTTATAAACAGAAAATCCATACCATAGAAATATATAAGAAACAAGCTGCTAAAATCAGCTTAAGTAATATTGACCCTGGGGCTTATCTGAATAATCAACTCTAAAAGCCTCATCCGGATCTTTGCAAACAGAATCAACAATAACAGACAAATGTCAAAATTAAATTGCATTTTACTTGCTTTGCAAAGTATTGTTTGATATTTTTTCCTAAACAGAACACTTATCCAAAGGAGAATATGTATGACTGAATCAAAAGCTAATAATCCTGCAAACACATGGGCTATGATATGTCACTTATTAGGTCTTTGTGCCCTTATTGGAATACCATTTGGGAATATCATCGGACCATTGGTTGTATGGCTGATAAAAAGGAAAGAATTTGAATTTGTTGACGAACATGGCAAGGAAGCATTAAATTTTCAAATAGCAATGACTGTATATGGATTCGTAGCGGCTATATTAATACTTGTTTTTATAGGATGGCTTCTGCTGCTTGCTTTAGCAATAGCTGATATCGTGTTTATTATTATTGCTGCCATGAAAGCAAATGATGGTGTATCATATAGATATCCTTATATTTTCCGCCTGATTAAATAAAACTTATCATCTTTTAATAATATTGCATGGGCTAAAAATGTTGAACTTTTTTAGCCCATCATTTTTTAATAAAACATAGCCATAAAAAGAATGGAATAGTAGAGTTCCAGGCATCTTCTTTTAATACCTTTTTTACAATATCGATATATATTGACATTTTATAATTATGTAATTATAATTGCACATAAATGCTTTTAAAATAATTATAATTGCATAATTTGTAGGTGAAAAATGAGTAAGTACAGTAAAGGCCTGAACGCACTTCCAAATTCAATTTTAAGTGCATTAGAGCGTACAGGCAAAAATATTCAAATAGCAAGAAAAAGAAGACGCATACCATTGCGGGAAATGAGCAAACGCACAATGGTAAGTATTCCGACTTTACGCAAAATCGAATCTGGAAACCCCTCCGTAAGTTTAGGGATATTCCTGCAAGTCCTTTGGGTACTTCAACTTCATTTTGAGTTTGAATCTCTGACAACTCCTGAGAAAGACACTATAGGGAAACAGTTGGAAAAGCAGCGACTTCCTGAGCGAGTGCGTCCACCAAAGCCTGAAATAAACTTAGACTTTTAAGGATTAAAAATGCAGAGCTCATATGTTTATATGCATCTTAATGGTGATTTTGTGCCTGCCGGTATAATGCATACATATCAAAAAGGTCATGCGGGGTATTCAACCTTTCAATATGGGAAAAGATATCTTGAACGCCCTGATGCAACACCGGTTGACCCTGTTTCATTGCCTCTTTCCAATATTGAATATCATACGCCGGAATGGTTGATTTTATTCGGAGGTATTCGTGATGCTGCTCCAGATGGATGGGGGCGTTATTTGTTGGAAAAAGAAGCAAACAAGCCAATGTCAGAATTTGATTACCTTGTAAGAGCCGGGCTTGACAGAGTTGGAGCGCTCGGGTTTGGCCCCGACCCTGTTAATGGACCGGTTCGCAATGGAATTGATAGTGACAATCCTTCCCCTCAAGAAATTTTAAATTTAAATGATCTTGTTATTGCGGCCCAATGTCATATGGACGAATTAGAAATTGATAACCATTTACAAGCCTTTACAGAATATGGCTCATCCCTTGGTGGTGCCAGACCAAAAGCTCTTGCAAACTATATTAATAAACTCTGGGTGGTCAAATTTAATGATAAGAGTGATCGTCGTTCAGAAACCAGGATAGAATATGCCAATATGTTATTGGCTCAAAAATGTGGGCTTTCCATCCCTGATTTGAAGCACGTAACGCTTGCCTCAAATCAAGGAATTTTCCTTATTGAACGGTTTGACCGTTATTTTATCGAGGGGAAAAAATTCAGGAAACATTTTGTGTCAGGGCTTACTATGCTGAATGAGCATGAAAGTTATATTGTTCAAATTGATATAAATAAACATAGTTATGGTGCATTGGCAGATATAATAAGACGATACGGCTCAAGTGATTTTATTGAACAAGATCTTGAAGAACTTTTCCGCCGTATGGTTTTCAATATTATATGTTCAAACAGTGATGATCATTTGCGTAATCAGGGCTTTTTATATGATCAACAGACACAAGGTTGGCGTTTGTCACCGGGGTATGACATAGTGCCTGACTTAAATCCCCATGATTCATTAGGGCTGGGAGTTGGTCCCTATGGAAGAGCAGCGACTTTTGATAATGCCCAAAAAGGAGCTAATCAATTTGGTTTGAATTCTGATCTTGCGTCAAACATTATAAAAGAAATGTGTGAATCTGCTAAAAATTGGAAAGACCTTTTTGTGGAATGCAAAATCCCTGAAAGAGAGATTCAAAAACTTGAAAAAAATTTCAATACAATTACTTAATTCTAAAATAAAATGATGGAAGGAAGAGGAGATGTTCAGGCAGGCTTCTTTTGTTTAGGCTTTTATCAAAGATAAAAAAACTGGGAGCTATAAAAGAAGGATTACTTTTAGAATTAGGGTATTTTTTAACACCAAAACAACTTTTTAGACTTATTCAATCAATACCATCGCCAAAAATAGCGAAGCAAGGTGGTAATGTCGCCAAAGTTGCCAAGCTGGAACTGGAAGCCAAAACCGGTAAAAAAGTTGTAATCTCATTAAATGCAAGTGCCGCTTTGGAAGGAAACAAAACAAAAAATTGGACTCAAAACAAAAGAAATAATGGAAACTACACAAAATTTAATACCACAATTACGGTTTCCCCAGCCGGTCATTATTTCACACATTCTTAAAACAAAATGCTCTTATTAAAATTGCTGTTTTGATTCAATAACTCTTTGATTTTTCAAGCTGAATCTGATATGTTAAATGCCTAATTTTTGAGGATAGAGCAAATGCATTATGAAGGTGACATGATCAGACCTCCCAGCGAGGCTGGAAGTATTTTATTACAGGTAACTCTTGGTTGTTCCCACAACAAATGTACATTCTGCGGAACATTTCGGGGAAAGCGGTTTAATATCAAAAAAGATGATGTTATCTTTGAAGATATTGAATTTGCTGCAAAACACATGCAGCATCAGAACAAGCTCTTTATTTGTGATGGTGACGCCCTGATAATACCCCAGAGAAGACTTGTAAAAATACTGAAACAAATACAAACTCGTTTGCCATGGGTTAACCAGGTTAGTCTCTATGCCAATACAAAAAGCATAAAAATGAAGACTGAAGAAGAGCTCACGGAACTCCACAATCTTGGTGTCAAGCTTGCTTATATGGGGCTTGAATCTGGTGATGATGTTACCCTTAAAAACATCAGAAAAGGAGCTGATTCAAATCGAATGATTGAGATGGGCAAAAAAATCAGAAGATCAGGGATCAAGCTTTCTATTACAGTGCTTATTGGACTTGCAGGGCCGGACCGTTCAAAAATTCATGCCAGAGAAACCGGCAGAGTTTTATCTGCTATTGACCCTGAATTTGTCGGCGCATTAAGCCTTATGCTGATACCCGGCACTGAGCTGTATGCAGAATATGAAAAGGGTGAATTTGAACTTTTAACACCAAACAAGATGCTGGAAGAACTTGGGAATATGATTGCAGCCACGGACCTTTCTTCAGGACTTTTCCATGCAAACCATGCTTCAAACTATCTTCCCATCAGAGCAAAACTACCCGAGGAAAAAGAAAAAACACTAAAGCTTATTAATAGTGCTCTTAAGGGAAAAATTGAACTAAGACCGGAATATATGAGGGCATTATAAAAATTTAACACCAACAGGAGAAAAGAATGACTTCCATTGATAATGATAAAACTATTGACCAACTTTGTATAGACACAATAAGAACTCTTAGTATTGATGCTATCCAGAAAGCAAACTCGGGTCATCCGGGAGCACCCATGGGGCTTGCACCTGTGGCTCACGTTCTATGGAAATATTTTCTAAAACATAATCCAAGAAACACATCATGGGTTGACAGGGACAGATTTGTACTTTCAGGCGGTCATGCTTCAATGCTTCTCTACAGCCTTCTCTTCCTTCATGGCTACGGTTTAACTATTGATGACATTAAAGATTTCAGACAATGGAGGAGTAAAACTCCCGGGCATCCGGAATTTGGACACACAACAGGTGTAGAAACCACCACAGGTCCACTTGGGCAGGGTGTTGCCAACAGTGTTGGCATGGCAATGGCAGAACGCCACCTTGCAGCAAGATTTAATAAAGAGGACAAAATAATTATTGATCATCACACCTATGCAATCTGTGGTGACGGTGATCTGATGGAAGGTGTTGCGATGGAAGCTGTATCCTTTGCAGGTCACCTTGGACTTGGCAAACTTATCTTGATCCATGATGATAATTCCATCACTATTGAAGGGAAAACAGATATTAGTTCCAGTGAAGATATAAAAGCTAAATTTGAAAGCATGAACTGGCATGTTATTGTAGTTAAAGATGGCAATAATCTTGATGAAATTCATAAAGCAATTCAGGATGCAAAAGATGAGACA
>JAIOSM010000239.1 GCA_021107575.1 Desulfobacteraceae bacterium
AGACAGGCAAAGGCAGATATTGCAAGATTAGAACAGGAAATAATGAATTATAGGTCAGATATTGATCTTGCAAATGACAATCTCAAGCTTTCAACAAAGGAGTTTAACAGAATCACAAAACTTGCTAAGGGAAATTATGCCACAAAAAATCAACTTGACAGTGTTGAAATGGCTTTTCTTAAGGCAAAAATGCAGGTTCAGGAGATTAACAACCGCCTTTTATTGACAGATTCTATTATGGAACAAAAGCAAAGCGTTTTGAAAATGGCAAAAGTTGAACTTGACAGAGCAAACCTGGCTCTCGAAAAAACAGAACTTAAAGCTCCTTTTGAAGGCTATGTCATGGATAAATTTGTTGAAGAAGGAGAATATGTTGGTACAGGTCAGGCTCTTGGTCATATTTATTTAAAATCAAAGCTTGATGTGGATGTCAGAATCCCTTTGGAAAAAATGAAATGGCTTGATTCTGTTATGCAAAACGGTTTAATGCCAATGGTTGAGATTAAGATGGCAGGTCCTGCAGGCGATGATTCAGGTTTGTGGCATGGAAAAGTTGCAAGAGTTAAAGCTAACATTGATGAAAAGACAAGAACTCTTCCCATGACCATTGAAATAGATAATGTTGGAGATAATCATAGTAATCTCTACACATTACGTCCCGGCACTTTTGTTAAATGCAGTATTAAAGGAGAAAAACTTGAAAATATTTTTATTCTTCCAGGGTATCTTTTCAACAAGAACAGTCTTTTTCTGATAGAAAATGGTCAACTACATAAAAAAGAGGTGAAAATTTTACGTAAATTTGAAGATAAAGTCTATGTGCAAGATGGTTTACAACAAGGTGATAAAATATTGTCAATTCCTATTCCCGGAGCAATAGAAGGCATGAAGGTTAAACTTAAAGGTTAAAATTATATGAAAGCTTTGGGTAAATGGTCTGTTGAACATAGAGTTACAGTTAATCTGTTGATGATATTTATTATTGTTGCAGGCCTGATGACTGTAACAAATATGAGAAGGGAGATGTTCCCTCAGTTTGCTCTCGATTACATTGATATAAATGTTGTCTATCCAGGCGCTACACCAATGGAAGTTGAAGAAGGAATATGCCTTAAAATTGAGGAACAGCTTAAAGGCGTTGAAGGGCTGAAAACTGTTTATTCAACAGCTTTAGAAGGTGTTGGATCTGTATTTGTAGAACTTGAAAAGGGCGTTGATGTAAGAGAAATACTGAACGATATAAAAACTGAAATTGACCTTATTGATTCATTCCCGGAACAGGCTGAAGATCCGGTTATTGTGGAGATAAAACAGAATGATCCAGCCATTACAATAGCAGTATATGGCGATGTTGATGAAAAAATTCTTAAAGAATGTGCAAATAAAATTAAAAATGACCTTGTCAATACTGAGCTTATATCTCTTGCTCAACTCATAGGTACCAGGGATTATGAGATATCAATAGAGCTTTCAGAACAGAACATGAGGCGTTTTAGCCTTTCCTTTGATCAGGTTGTAAGAGCAGTTAAAACTTCCAGTATTGACTTGCCCGGAGGAAAAATCAAAACAGAAGGGCAGGAGATTATTGTTCGTGCCAAGGGAAAACTCTATACTGGTGAGGAGTTTGAAAAAATTCCTGTTTTGACAAGAGAAGATGGGACTCAGATCCTTTTAGGCGAGGTTGCAATAGTAACCGATGGTTTTAAGGACACAGATCTTGGTACACGATTTAATGGAAAACCTGCGGCTATTGTTCGGGTGAACAGGACATCGACTCAGGATACAATAGCAATATCCAAGGTTGTAAAAAAATATGTTGCTGAAAATAGAAAGAATCAGCCTGCAGGAGTTCAGCTCGCTGAATGGCAGGATTTAGCTGAAATGGTTCAGGGCAGGATAGATCTCTTAATGAAAAATGGTATTCAGGGTATCATTCTTGTATTTATGGTTCTTGCTCTGTTTTTAAACCTTGGGCTTGCATTCTGGGTTGCTTTGGGTATTCCCATATCATTTATGGGAGCATTGATTATTTTAAACTATATGGGAGCTTCCATCAACATGCTCTCTTTGTTTGGCTTTATAATGACCCTTGGTATTCTCGTAGACGATGCAATTATTGTTGGTGAAAATGTTTATTCTCATTATTCCAAGGGTAAATCACCAAAACAAGCTGTGATAGATAGTATGGGTCAGGTCGGCGGGCCTGTTTTAATGGCAGTAGTGACAACAATGGTGGCATTTATACCTCTTATGTATGTTGCAGGGATAATGGGAAAATTTATGGCAATAATGCCCCAGACTGTTATTGTTATTTTGGCTTTTTCACTTATTGAAGCCTTAATAATACTTCCAGCCCATCTTGAACACTCCCTTGCACAATCTGATAAGTTTAAAAAACTTTTTGCCTGGCATGAAAGTATAAGAAGTCGAGTTGAGGCAAGATTAGATAAGTTTATTAATGGTACTTATTCTTCTTTGCTAAAATATACTATTAAAAACAGATATTTTACATTATCCTTGGGGGTTGGAATTCTTATTGTTAGTATTGGTGCAGTGGCCGGAGGACATATCCCCTTTGTATTTTTTCCAAAAAGTGATAGTGACTGGTTAACAGCTAAAATTATTTACCCTCAGGGCACGCCATACGAAGTAACAGAAAAGAGCATTAAACACATCGAAGATGCAGCGTTAAAGTTAAATAACCGTTTTAAAACAAACATTAAAACCGATGATTCTCTTGTTATATATACTTTTTCTCTTGTGGGTATTATTCCCAGAAAGGATTGGAGTCCGGGAGAATACGGAGGGCATTGCGGAGAGGTGACCATAGAAGTGCAACCCGCAGGGAAGAGACCTGAGCTC
>JAIOSM010000519.1 GCA_021107575.1 Desulfobacteraceae bacterium
TACGACTATAAGAATGATCATGCCCCTGCAATACCAAGTCAACCGAGTATTTATCAAAGATGGGAACCAGTAATTTTTTCTTCTTTAAATTTTTTCGATATTTTGCTGTAGAATAGATTGGCTGATGGATTGCTGCAATGGTCCAGGATTGAGGATTTTCAGATAAAATTTTATCCAGCCATATGGACTGTTCCTCAAGTTTTTCATTGCCGTTAAGCATTACAAATCTGACACCTTGATAGTCAATAAAATAGACACTTTCTTCAAGTCCGGGAGGTCCGTTTTCAGGCAAAGTAAAATGAGGCTGCCACAGGTGGGATAATTTAAAGTCTTTGCCATGAACATATCTTTTATCAGGATATTCATGATTCCCGGGGATTAATATCATTGGAGTTGTCCTTGGAATAAAACCAAGACCATAGAAAAATTCATCCCATTCTTCATCTCTATCTCCATTGTCCACAAGATCACCTACAAAAAGCCAGAAATCAGCGGTGGGAGCTTTTTTATAGGCAGCACGGAAAGCCCGGGAGCACAGGGATTTTATTTCTTCCTGGGGATCTCCAAGATACACAAATTTAAAAGGCTTATGTTTCTCTGATGCTGTCTTAAACTGGTTCCATTCACTAAAGTTGTCATCTGTACCGACTCGATAGGCGTATATAGTATTTGGTTTAAGGTTGTTAAAAACTATAGAATGATGATAAACAAATTTTCCTTTTTCCAAATTTACCTTTTCACTTAACGCATTGATTGTTTTAATGCTTTCCTGCAAATTTCCAGAATTAGTAAGTGCTGTTATCTGGGCTTTTGGTGATAGAGCCTTATTGCGTGTCCTCCATGTGACTGCCTGACTATTTGAAGGTTTTTTTGTTAGATTGAGTATTATTCTTTCCGGTGGATCAACATTATAATATTGTGATGTCTGGTCTTGAGAGGCTATACAACTGGTAATAAGGAACAAAGAAATGCATAATATTAATTTTTTTAAACAGATGTTGATTTTGGTATAAGAGCTTGCCATTAAGTCCCCGTGGTTATTTTTTTCTGCAATAATGAAAAGTATTTCAATAATGGATAAAAATTAACTAATACCTACATGAAATAATGGTTTTTTGTCAATGAAAAGATTTAATTATAAAGCGCTGGCTATTTTTTTCTTTGTTATGGAGAGGATTGCGTCTAATTCTTCTATATTTCTGTTTTTCATGTTAATTGGAGGGTGGATGATAATAGTGGCTGAGCCCGGGGAGACATCAAGAGAATCTGCAGGCAGGATTTTCATTGAACCTTTTATTGTTACTGGTAATATAGGAATACCTGTTGCCATGGCAAATCTGAATGCCCCTTTTTTAAAATTTAAGAGCTTACCATCTCTTGTTCTTGTTCCTTCCGGAAAAAAAATCACAGAAGAAGTTTTTGAAAGGTTTTTTTGTGCTTCATTCATAGAAGCGAGAGCAGAAGCATGATTGAATCTGTCAACATAAATACACCCAAGTTTTTTACAGGCAAATCCAAATACTGGAATACTTCCCAGCTCTTTTTTCATAATCCATTTGATCGTAAGCTTCACGTATGCCTGTAAGATAATAATATCAGCCATGCTCTGATGGTTTGCTACTACTATATATGATTTTTCAGTGGAAAAGTTTTCTTCTCCTAAGACCTTTACTTCTAGAGGCACAAGAAAGCATGCAGCTTTTGCCCAGGCTACGGCAAATATATTGGTTGATTTTTCACCAAAAATAATTGCAGCAAGGATGCAACCTAAACCAAGTATTATGGTGGACAGCAATACAAAAGGAAACAAAAATATCCATTTATAAAATTGATATATTGATTTAGGAATCTTTCTCATCTGCACTCTCTGATTTTATATTAAGGAGTTTATCAATGTGTGAAATTATATCAGTTGAAATATGATCTTCTAAAAGAAATAAGTACTTACTTTCTGAAGAGATGCCCGGATATTTATTTTCTTCTGTTTTTGGGAAAAGAGTAAATTTAATTGTTTTTTCAGCTTTGAGAACGATTTCTAAAAGAGGAGTTACATCTTTATATTCTATTTTAGTTTTATGTTCAACATAGCTTGAGCATCTGAGATCAGATAATGTTTCAATAAGATTGTCTATTGATTCTTGATCTATCTCTTCATTATTCTGACTTTCCCATTGTGGAGTTTGTTTTGCAGTGTCTTCCAAAGGTACTTTTTTAGTGATTGTTTTTTTAAAATCGCCTTTGCTTACTTCTATTTTTTTTATTTCAGCCTGATCAAATTTTTGGATCTGTTTATCTCTCAGGCTGTCAACCGTTTTATTAAACACACGTTGAAGGTTGCTCTTTGCATGGAATACAATTTTTTTATCATTAAGAGTTATAAAAGTATGGTTTTGAGTTGAAGCTGTTTTGCCAATACTGAATTCCCTTAAAACATTATTTTGTTCCTTAGCAATAACTTTGATTTTCTTCTCATCATCAAGGTCATATCTTTTCAGGTTACCTTTTTCTGAAATAAGAGTAGTAATTGTAAGGTTTTTAATTGAGGCAACCAGTTCCTGGATTATCCTTGCATTGCCTAAGAATTTGTCTTCTGTAACAACCCATTCACCATTATCTTTAAAGCATTTTATGGTTTCTTTGTTCTTTATTATTTCAATACTTTCAATTTTAGACTCATCTATTTTAGTGATTTCAGGCAGTAAATAGTTGTCCTGATCTTTATTGTGAAAAAACAGGTATATTGAAAGAGCAATGATAGCTGTTATAAGTAAAAAATATTCTTTTTTCATCTATGTTCTGTTCTCCGTATTGTTTTGAAAAGCGGTTTTAATTTTTTTCTTTCTCAAAGACCGTCTGAATAAGATTGCAAGACCGAATAAAATAACAATGCATGGTAATATTGCAATGTTAATTGATTTTATTAGATTCCTGATAAATGGAGTTGTCTCTTGAAGTGGATTAAATGATTGCTGCTTGCTTCTCATAACTGCAATTTTGTCCTGATCATTGAGATGATCTATTACATTAAGAATAAATGTTGCATTAGTGGTTGCACCTTCTGGATCAAGCAAGCTATCTGATAGCAGCGTTGAGGAAGAGACTACAAAGATTTTTGCAGTTTTTCCTTTTTCAATAAGCTCATTGGTCTTTGTCAAGCCATCAAGTTGTGGGGCCTCTTCTTCGTTAATGTCTTCTTCATTTATATCTGCTTTGTCAGATTGCTTTTTCGGGATTTTTTTTCCTTTAAAGAAACTTGTGAATTTGCCTTCAAGCATATATGCAAGAGGGTAAGACATCATCTCTTCCTCTGATGCAGGAAGAGTCATGAGTGCAGGATTAAGATTGATCCTGTCTTTCATTAGCCATGACTGGTTTGAAGATGAAAAAAGTCTGGATATTTTAATTTCATTACTATCTATATTCTCTTTAACAATTCCAAGAGGTGACATTCTTATGGTAGCAAGCCCCCTGATATTATTCATATAGTCAGGAGAATTGTTTATGTTCTCTTTAGTTATCATGGGAATAAAATAGATACTTTGTTCTCCGCCACCCCTTTCTTGCGGCATAGCTTGTTTATAACAATTTTTGTCCATTACAAGGGCTTGTTCAAGTTTTACTCCATAGTGCAGCAGAAGTTTTTCTATCCCTGTGTTAATAGGGCTATACTGAGGCCCTCCGCCAAACATTCCTTGTTGCTGTGGCATTTTTTCTTCAATTGCATCAATAAAAAGAGCAATATTGGTTCCTTTCATGAGTGCCTGGTCAATTTTAAAAAGTTCAGCATCGGAAAATTTTTTTATCGGTCCTGCAATTACTATAGACTTCAACCCGTCAGGGAGATCATTTTTTTCTAAATTAATACTGTTAATGGAATATCTTTTTGAAAGAAGCTGATTAAAAATATTGAATGCATTCTGGCTTTTCCCCTGCATCATGGCAAGTCTGTCCGGTATTAATGCAGGACAGCCATGGCTTGCAAGATATCCCATTTCCTGGTTAATTCCGATCATTGTTTCCATTATTGTGGAAATTTTTTCAGTAAGTTCTTCTGAAGAAATGGGTTGATATTGGGTGCCAATAATTGGAAGTTCCATGCTCATGATAATGGGAAAGCTTTCTGTTTTATCTTTAAACTCAATTACAATACCGGCAGAACCCTGGCCTTTGGAAATATCTTTTTCTGGGATATCAGGCCATTTCAAATGCATAAGATCGTATTGTTCATATAATTTGCTTATATTTTTTTCTTTAGTAGGGTCAATATACTGAAAATCAATTTTATTAAGATGTTCTTCATTTAATTTTTCAATGGTTTTTGAAATATTTTTTCCAAGGCTTGCAAGATCATGCAGTCTAATATATGGAGCTACAATGTTAAGAGAGGATGAAAGGTATAATTTAATTTTAATTTTTTCTTTAAGACTTAAAAGTCTGCTTACTTTGTTGTTAAGTTTTTGTATTGCTGTTGTAAGCTTGTACTCTAAGCCTTCTGTTGATGTGATTGCAGGAAGCGTTTCCATCATATCACCATGAATTATTACAAGTCCCATATATGCTTTTTTGAATTTTAATTCATCATTTTCTAAAGTTCGTATTTCAACCGGGGTTATTCCATAATCAATTGCAAGCTGTTGATTTTCATTTGCCTCTGCAATGCCTGCTTTTTCTGATGTAACATTATGAAATGTATAGTTGAAAAGGTTTTTCCCTGTAGCACTGTATTCTGATAGAAGGTCATGGAGATATCTTTCAGTGTTGTTATGGGGGGCAGGCAGGTTTTTTGTGAAAAAGACTTTTATTGTTAAAGGCTCTGATAATGTTGAAACAACTTCGTGGCTTGCTTCTGAGAGCGAATATTTATTATCTTTTGTAAGGTCTGTTCTAAAAAAAAGAGTGAGTCCGACAATGTTTATTAAAACGATTACACAGAAGTATATGAGGAATTTAAAATATCTTTCTTTTGCTTTAAATAAATTCATTTTGTTTTTCCTTAATTCTTTTCTTTCATCATAAGATATGTTCCAAAGAGGGCTAAGAATATAACGCTTGCAAAGTAAATAATATCTCTTGTGTCAATTACTCCTTTTGAAATATTGGCAAAATGAGAGTTTGCTCCTATATATTCTATTATGGATGCAAGGGCTCCGGGTACAAAAAACAGTACCCTGTCTATAATGGTGAATGTAAAACAAATTGCAGCACCTATAATAAATGCAACAATCTGGTTTCTTGTAAGGGATGAAGCAAAAACACCAATGGCACAATAGGCACTGCCCAATAGAATTGCTCCAATATATCCACCTATAATGGGACCTAAATCAAGATCTCCCAGGAAAGATATGGAAACTGGATAAAGTATTGTAGGAATCAACATAACAATAACAAATGATGTTGCACCTAAGAATTTTCCAATTGCAATGTCAGTTAAAGAAACCGGCATTGTAACAAGGATTTCATAGGAGCCCACATTCATTTCTTCTGACAAAAGTCTCATTGTGATTGCAGGTATTATAAAAGCGAAAATTGTGGGGAGCAAAAGAAAAAAATCTCTCATGCTGGCGCGGTCATAAAGAAAGAATGTTGAAAAAAAGAACCAGCCTGTCACAATTAAAAATATTGAGATTACAATGTATGCAATAGGCGAGGTAAAATAATCCTTAAATTCTTTTATTGCTATATGTCTTATCTGTGTCATCTGTTATTTATCCTCCTGTTGAACTTCTTGTAGGCCTTCAGTGGTAAGCTTATGGAAAATATTTTCAAGGGACTGAGATTCTTTTTTAAACTCACTGATTATATAGTCAGTCCCTTTGATTGCAAGATAGATTTTTTTCATTGGATCATCAATGTTTGATGCTATTATTGTGAAGGTTATTACACCTTTATCAGAACGATTTTCAACTTTCACTATAATGCTTTTGTCTATTGATTTGATAATATCTTTTGCTTTTTCGACATCTATATCATGATTTGTATTATTGAGTGAAAGAGTAATGTAAGATTCAGTTTTTGCATTCTTTTTTAGATTTTTCGGTGTATCATCAGCAACAATTTTTCCTTTATCAATAATCAGGATTCTGTCGCAGGTGGCCTCAGCCTCACTTAATATGTGTGTGGAAAGGATGATGGTTTTTTCTTTGCCTATGTTTTTGATGATTTTTCGAATTTCAACTATCTGGTTAGGGTCAAGTCCTGATGTCGGCTCATCTAAAATAAGAATTTCAGGGTCTGAAATCATTGCATGGGCGAGCCCTACACGTTGATTTAATCCTTTTGAAAGCTCAGACACAGGTTTATGCATAATCTCAGACAACCCGCACAGAGAGCTCAATTCTTTGAGTTTGTCTGCAATTCTATCTTTTGCTATTTCTTTTATTTTAGCAACGTAAACAAGATAATCAAATACAAGCATATTATGATAAAGCGGAGCAGATTCCGGCAGATATCCAATTAGTTTTTTAATCTTCAGGGTGTCTTCCGGGATTTTTAAATTTTTTATTTTTATATTGCCGCTGCTTGGCTCAAAAAAGCCTGTCAGCATCCTCAAGGTTGTGGTCTTTCCGGCGCCATTGGGACCTAGCAAACCAAGGATTTCTCCGGTTTTTACTTTAAAGTTGATTTTGTCTACAGCACAAAAATTATTATAATTTTTTTTTAGATTTGTAACCTCTATCTGTGTAACGGCTGTCAAGGTTTTTACCTCCTATGTCTTTAATATAATTTTAGCTAAAATATAGGGTTTTTTAAAAATCTTCAAGGGGTTTGCTCTTTTTTAGGAAGGATGCAATATCATTTTTTTCTTTGTTATAAGAAAGAAGTGCTTTTTCCAGTTTTCTACAGAAAGGATCTCTATCTCCTAAAAGCTCTAATGACTTTGCAAAAAGTTTTCTTCCCTGATCAAAGTGTTCTACAACCTCTTTAAAAAGTATTTTTCTTGTTTTATGATTTTCTTTTTCAGCAAGGATCACAGATTCAAGCTGCATAATGGAATATTCCACAAGAGCATCTCTTGGAAGATCATGGGTTTCAGAGATAGCTTCAAGTATGTCTATGGTTTTTCTACTTAAAACATAAGTCTTCTGGATTCTTATTTTCTTCTTAAATTTTTGAATCTGGATTTGTCTTGCAAGTTCTCTTAATGTTGATGGGTCTTCGATGATATGATCAAAAAGGGATTTTTGTTTTATGCCCATATGCAGGGCAACAAGTCCTAAAGAGTCGATTGCTTTTCTTGTGAGTTTAAAGGTCGCTCTAACAGATTGTTTTCCTCTTAAGTCAAATTGATCTGTATCAAACAGACCTTGTCCAAATTTTGTCATGCTATTCTCCTTTACCAGAGCATACATTATTGTGTTTGCAATAGCCTGATTAGTAATGAAAATAAATTGTAATAGCACCTTATAGAAAAATTGGTTTGAAATCAAGTGTAAGGTGTTGTTTATAGCAAAAGAAGAGGATTGTTTACAAGTTATGTTAAAAGAGAATAAGAATGAGGACAAGGATGATTGTCAGAAAAAGTGATTTTATTTCATAACCTGATTTATTAAATTCTGGATCTGTTCTGTCTTCTGAAAAACATCTTGATTCCATGGCAAGGGCAAGATTATCTGCTGTTTGAAAAGTTTTCTTTAAAACAGGTAAAATAAGCCTTGCAATTTTTTTTACAGGATTTTTTTGATTGTCCGCACATCTTGCTTTTTGTGCATCAGATACTTGTTTGCTAAGCTCAATTATAAGAGGAAGAAATCTTATGGAAAGCCCTATCATGAGGGATGCTCTTTTTTCAGGAATAAATGGAACTGGTTTTAAAAACCATTCAGCAGCACTCTTTATGGATGATGGTTTTGTTGTATGGGAAAAAATCATCCCTAAGAGCATTATTATTAAAAACCTGATTGACACCAGAGCCCCATCTTTGATTCCATAACTTGAGACAGATACTCCAAATATAGAGAATAAAGGTTCTCCCGGTGTTGTAAATGCCCTTGAAAGAAAGATGAAAAAAAGTAATATAAGAAAATATTTTAGGTGGTTCAAACTGTTTAAGGGTTTGATGCCAATATTGAGCATTGCGGTAATCAAGATAATTGAAATCAGTGCAAGGGCAGGGAATAAGGCTTTTAAAATGCCTATACTGATGAGACACATCATTACAAGTTTATATCTTGTATCAAGATTATGAAATATTGAATTACCTGTTTTATAAATAAATGGTGTCAATTTATCCAGCTCATAATCCCTAAATTAAGTTTTGAAGAGCATGGTTCTCTTATACCATATTGCTCAGTGATTTTGACAAGTTCGGCAGGAGTTCCGTCTTTTTTGATATGCCCATTATCCATGATGACCATTCTTGTTGCCCGATCAATGACCTTTTCAATTTCATGGGTGGCAATAATTATTGTAATCCCATTTTTGTTGAGTCTTGTAATTAAGGATAAAAGATTTGATGCGCCAGGATAGTCAAGATTTGAAAAAGGCTCATCAAAAAGTATTACATCAGGTTCCATGACAAGAATGCCTGCAATGGCAAGCTTACGTTTTTCTCCCCCGGAAAGTGTTGCAGGGTTTCTGTCAGCTAATTGAATAAGACTTAAAAGCTCAAGAGTTGATTCAACTTTTTCATTAATAAGCTTTCTTGGAAATTTCAGATTTTCAAGCCCAAACGCAACTTCATCAAAAACGGTTTCCCCAACAATTTGGGAGTCTGCATCCTGAAACACCATGCCTACCTTTTTCCTGATTTCTACAATATTTTTTTGAATGTTGATTCCGGATATCAGAACTTCACCTGATGTTGGGAGGAGAAGGCCATTAAGATGCCTTAACAGCGTAGTCTTACCGGATCCGTTTTTACCGGCAAGGATTATGAACTCTCCTTTTTCTACAGAAAAGGTGACGTCTTTAATTCCATATTTTTTACCAGAACCATTATCAGAATAGATATGAATTAAGTTTTTTACCTGTATCAGGTTTTCCACAGTTTTTTACTCTCTACAATTTAATATATGGTCTTATTGTTTTTACAATAAGAGTTGCTGCAATAATTTTGAGAATATCGCCAAGAATAAATGGATACATGCCTAAGGCAAGAGTTCTGCTCCATTCCATGCCGGTTACAATTTTTAACCATGGGACACCTGTTGAATATACAATTATTGAGCCTGTAAGCAGTGCAAAAACAGTAGCAATCATTTTTTTATCCCATTTCTTAGCAATCAGTCCTGTAATAAATACAGCTGGCAGGTAACCAAGCAGGTAGCCGCCGGTGGGTCCAAAAATGTGTCCGATACCTGCTTTACCATTTGAAAAAACCGGCAGGCCGCAAGCACCAATTAAAAGATAAATTCCAACGCAGGCAAGCCCCCATCTTGGTCCTAAAATAATACCTGCAAGTAAAACAAACATATTTTGTAAAACTATGGGTACAGGGCCTACTGGAATGGCAAGAAAAGCACCTGCTGCTATTAAAGCAACAAATAAAGAAGAGTAAGTTATATGTCTTAGTTGCTGTGAAATTTCCATAATTAATTGTTATCCTTATAAAAACAATCTCCGTAGATTATTTTTTTTGATTGCCCATCATCAGTTTTAAGAAGAAGGGCGCCTGAATCATCAACATCTGTTGCAAGCCCTTCAAATTTTTCTCCAAAAGTTTCAATGCTTACATAATTTCCAATAGTTGAAGTATGTTTTTTCCACATCAAAATAATATCCTGACTTGTGATAGTTTGATTATTAATTTTATGGTAAAGCATTTCAAAAATGTTCAAAAATTTAATTATGATTTTTCTTCTCGGAACATGCTCCCCAATTATATTTTTTATTGATACAGAATCAGGGATATCTTGTTCAGGGTCATTATTAACGTTCAGCCCAATGCCAATATTTATAAATTTTAGCATATCACCCTCAGTTTCCATTTCAGATAAAAGCCCTGCAAGTTTTTTATTTTTAATCAAAATATCATTGGGCCATTTGACTTTTGCATCAATTTGAAACAGATCATTAAGAGCTGTTGCAAGGGAAAAAGATGCTGCAAAATTTAATATATATGCAAGGGGTGGCGGCAGATCAGGTTTCAATATCAGTGTAAACCATAACCCGCCATCAGAAGATACCCATTTTCTGTTAAGTCTGCCCCGGCCATTGGTCTGATTTTGTGCAATAATCACTGAGAAATCATCCAGACTTTCTCTCGCCATTTTTTTTGCACTGTTCATTGTTGTAGAGACTGATGGGGAAAAATGGATTTTATCCTGATATTTTTCAAAGCAAAATGGAAAAAGCAGATCATCCTTGTTTGGTAGAGAGTAACCTCTTGATGTGGAATTAATCTCAATTCCGCCTGCTTTTAAAGATTTTATATGTTTCCACACAGCAACTCTTGAGATTCCAAGTTCTTCGCTTAAAGATACTCCTGAAACGATATCTTCTGATGATTTGAATAATGTTTGTAATACTTTTTTTTTCACAAACACCTCGTTAACTTAAATAAAGAGATATGGTTAACAGATATTTATTCCTACGTCAATAAAAAAGAAGATTATAAGCTATGATTATGTTCTCTTAAAAAAATTACTAAAAGCAAGCTATGCTTGACGTTTTGTATGCTACTGTGGTAGCGAGTTATGTTATTGATTTAATAATAGTATAATAATTTGGAGTTAGAGAAATGATTAAAGTACGGTGGACAGGGGCAGCAGGGCTTGAATTTATAACTGATCAGGATGTTTTCCTGATTGATCCTTATTTATCACGGTTAGGTAAATTTCAGATGTTTTTTCAACGGGTTTCAGCTAATACTGATGTGATAGAAGAGTATCTTGAAAACCTTCCATCTAAACCTTCAGGTATTGTTATTTCACACACGCATGCTGATCATGCATTGGATATTCCTTTTATTGCTCAAAATTCTAAATGCCAAATAGTAGGAAGCAAGAGCCTTGATTCTCTTTTGAAGATGCACGGGCTTTTAAATCGTGTCATTGTATGTGAGAGTGATAACGGTCATGAGCCAATTGAGTTAGGTGATAATGTCTCTGTTGTTATGATACCTTCAGTTCATGGAAAAGCCATATTTGGGCGTGTTCCATTTCCAGGAGAGATTGATCCGAATGAAACATTGCCTATGAAAGCTTCTGGATATCGCCATGGAGCTGTTTTTATCTCAAAAATTAAAATAGATGATATAACTTTTATGCATTTGGGAAGTGCTGATTATATTGAATCCCAATTAGATGGGCATACCTGTGATGTTTTGTTCATATGTGTGCCGGATTGGAAAAAGAAATCAGGATATACCAGTCGTCTTATTGATATTGTGCAGCCTGAAGTCATTGTACTTTTCCATTTTGATGATTTCTCCCGTGTGATTTCGAAAACAGGCAGAACCCCGATATTACCTTTTCAGGATATATCAGGCTTTATTGGCGAGATTAAGAAGCACACTCCCAAGGTTAAAATCATCCTTCCTGAAATTAATACAGA
The DNA here is from genome assembly GCA_021107575.1 of Desulfobacteraceae bacterium. GTDB lineage: Bacteria > Desulfobacterota > Desulfobacteria > Desulfobacterales > Desulfobacteraceae > JAIOSM01. The sequence goes on from JAIOSM010000519.1 coordinate 11,494, forward strand.
TTTGGGGAATGAGTTATTTTGAGAAATTTTGTTCAAGGTCAAGAAGGTACTCTTTAATGTCAATTCTACTCCCAAATCCTCCTATAGTACCATTTTTGCTGATCACTCTATGGCAGGGAATTATAAGTGGCAAAGGGTTTTTATTGAGAGCATTACCTGCTGCGCGGCAGGCTTGCGGGCTGCCTGCAGCTATTGCTATCTCCTGATATGAAACAGTAGAACCATAAGGGACATCTAAAAGAGCTTTCCAGACTTTTTGTTGAAAACCTGTGCCTTTTGGGAGAGGGACATTGGGAAATTTTTTTAATTTTCCTGAAAAATAATCTGAAATTTCCTGTATTTTTTTTGAGAATTTGGCTTTATCTTCGTGCCACAACATACCTGGCATTAGTTGCTCATTTTTTTTCGAAAAGATTATCCTGTTTAATACATTTTGTTTTTTAACTAACAACATTTCTCCCACAGGAGTATCTATTCTGGCAAAATATGTCATTTTTAATTATATTTCCTTTAAAAGTATCATTTTTTCCAGCATTTTTTTATAATCTATGCCAGCAGCCCTGAATCCTTGTGTCCCATATTTCATATTGGCTTCTATAATAAGAAATTCTCCATTTTTTTCAATAATATCAATGCCGACATCATCCCAGCCACATTTTTTTGCAGTATAAAGTGCAAGATTAAGAGCTTTTTCAGGGACAGGATCAAATATTATATTCCCGCCCTGGGAAATATTGGTTCGAAAATCGTTTTCACCGGATTCTTTCCAGTAAGCGATTGCAATTTTTTTTCCGATAACTACCACTCTTATATCTCTATCGATTTGAATATATTCTTGAATATAGGCAGGGTGATGAGTTGCCAGATACTTTGCAAGGTCTTTTTTATTTTTTATCAGATAGACATCCTGACCCTTTGATGAGCCTCGGGCTTTTTTTGCAATAAAAGGGAAGTTGAAATAATTTAGTACAGAGCTTTTTTGTTTTTTCCCATAAAATGTTCTGGTTTCTGGATGTGGTATATTTTGCATTTTAAAAACAGCTGTCTGTTTTATTTTGTCCTGGGCAAATTTGTATGTATGAAAACTTGGGAATGTTTTCTTTCCCATTGTATTGAAGAGGTCAGCATAAAAAGCTGTTGGGAAATATATTTTTTCAGCTTTTAGAATCAGCTTTTTTTCATTTTCCGAGTAATCTGAAAAATTAGGTCTCAGACCCAGAGTATTAATGTGAGGGCTTTTTTTCAGCCTTGCTCCAATTGCTATGGGTGCAATGTGCTCACCAGGCATGTCATTGATAGTCATGGTAATTTATAATTGCCCAACACAATGATGTATTTGATTGATATCTGGAGGGAAAGCAAAGATTTGTAAAACTTCTAATTTTGTTTCAAAAGAAAGATCTTTTAATGCTTTTAACAGCTGCTTTGTTTTTTTTATATTTGAATTGTTAACACTTTTTTTAATCCGGGTGATATAATCCTTCATATTTCACCTTAATTTTTAAATCATTTCAAGATAATCAAATCTGATCGATATTTAAATTTGTTGCGTTATTACTACTTTATATCTAAAATACTGTACATTGATTGTTTTTATTTGTACACCCTGAGTATATTCTTTCGTAGTATTTTACTTGTTCAGCTGATTTATAACAAAAATCGAATACTGCCATTGAAAGATATTGATATAATTAAATAATCTTGACAATTATTTTTTTATGGTTAAAATGATCTTTAGTAGGAAGACAGAACAATACGCAAAAAAAATAGAAGGAGAGTTGGTAATGATTGAATTAACAGATTCTGCAAAAGAGCAGATTGACGAATATTTTAATGGGAAAGAACCTACTCCCATAAGAATTTTTCTTAACTCCGGCGGCTGAGGCGGCCCATCTCTTGCAATGGCTCTGGATGAAGCCAAAGATACTGATGATGTATATGATGTTAAAGGTCACAAGCTTGTTGTTGACAAAGACTTTATGAAAAGCGCACAAGCAATTAAGGTTGATTTTTCCGGCATGGGTTTTAAAATTGATTCAAAGATTGATTTCGGTCAATCTGCATGCGGCAGCTGTGGTACAGAAGGTTCTTGTTGTAGCTGATAGTTATAACTATAGTTTTAAGAAATTTAAAAGGGTGCTCGAAAATCGTGCGCCCTTTTTTTGTTCATGGTTATAACTGCCTTGACCAAATCGCCCCTCCATGATAGCCTTATAATTAAATCTATTGAAGAATATCAGGCAACGAAAATATCAGGTAAATTAAAATGAAAAGATTTTTTTGTTTTTTAACATGTTTTTCGCTTATACTCTTATATTTAATTTGTTTGACAGGCTGTGCCAAGGAGCCTGAAGTCAGCGAGATGATTCTTGGAGGATGGACCAATCAAAGCGGAAATGCCTACGCTTATTTTAAAATCAAAATGGAAGGGAAGTGGGAAGCTTCTGTCAAAATTGCCGATTTCTCATCTAAAATTATCGGAGTTAAAGGGAAGGCCTCCGGGCAATGGCATATTGAGGACAATTCTCTAATTCTAACTGTTTTTGAATCCAATATTAATAAAGTATTTAAAAAAAACACCACCAGTTTTTTTGAGATTGTAAAACTTAATGATAAAACCATGGAATTGATGGATACCTATGGTCAGATTATTATCTGGAAAGCTGTTCAGCCCCAAGGGAAAAAGGGTGATATAAATAGTATTAACACAATCAGAATGGCCCCTTTTACTGTTAATTTAAATAAACTAAGATCCCATGATAAAGATAGATATTTATGCATGAATCTTCAATTAGTTCTCAAAGAATATATGCCTGGTACTCAATTGCCCCAGATTCACCCTAAAGCCAGAGAAGCCGTAATAGTATATTTAAGCTCGCTTGTTTATAAGGACGTTAAGAGCCTTGATCAAGTTAAAGGGCTGCAGGAAAAGCTTAAGACAATCCTCAACCCATATAGCGGAGATATGATTGATAAAGTAGAAATTGATCATGTTATCATATCATCAACTATTGAGAGAGTAGAAGAATTTCTTATAGAACATTCATTAAAAGCCAGAATTGCCAAAAAGAGTGATGAAACAGATAACAAAGAAAAGAAAGAAAAAGAATGAATATAATAGATTCCTACTTTGAAATACTGCATATGGCAGATAAAGATGAAATATTAAATCTTTTGGAAAAGGCTGCTAGAACATGTTACAAATCAGAGGATCAAATAGCTCAAGGTTCTGCTGAACAATTACTAAAAAGGCTTCTGAAAACAGGGCATGAAAGCGTGATAGAACATATTTCTATTACAGTGAGATTGATTTGTGACAGAGGCATAACCCATGAAATCGTACGCCACAGACTTTGTTCTTTCAGCCAGGAGAGTACACGGTATGCTAATTATTCAAAAGATAAATTCGGCAACGAAATAACTGTTATAAGACCATTTTTCTTTAAAACAGGGTCAAAAAAGTACAAACTCTGGGAAGAGTCAATGCGTTCTTGCGAAAATGCATATCTTAAGTTGCTTGAGCAGGGTGCAACAGCACAGGAAGCAAGGAGTGTACTTCCCAACAGCCTTAAAACAGATATTGTTGTTACAGCAAATATAAGAGAATGGATACACATTTTTAAATTGAGATGTTCCAAAGCATCCCATCCTCAGATGAGGCAGAGCATGCTTCCTTTGCTTGATCATTTCCATAAAAAAATACCTGTGTTATTTAACTCGGTTCATGACAAGTTTGCAAAGGATATTCAGGAATTTTCAGGTTAATTATGCCATAATCACATCACGCTATATATCAGGATAGAGAGAGCACAGGTATTAATTTAACATGTTAAAAGAGACCTATATTAAATATAAAATTGGCTATTATACTGGAGAAAACATCCAGCATTTAACCCCATTATTGCTTTTATATTCTCACCTTGGGGGTATCTTTTATATTTATAAAAATAAAGACACCTATGATTACTTAAGAGAAAAATACAGTCATCTTAATATTAACATTTATTTCAGTAATTCTATAAATGATATTAAAAAAGAAGTAAGGCAAAGTAGAATCAGGTTGATGATTTATTCTGATTACAGTGAGCTTGACCTTGTAAAATCAATTCAGGTTTTCCACGAGTGTGGAGACAAAAATTATTCAGAGCATCCGAAAATAGTTAAATATGATCTTTCGTTTCTTGCTGGAGATAAGATAAAAGATAAGCTTGAGCAGCTAGGGATTTTAAAAAAGCTTGGGAAATGGGAAATGACCGGATACCCAAAGTTAGATCCTGTGATGAGTAATAAACTGATTGGTACAAGAAAGAAAGTTTTTGATAATCACAGAAAAACAATCTTATATGCCCCAACTGTTTTGAAAGAAAGAGAAAATGAACATGAATACAGTTCAGTGCCATTGTGGACCAAGAAAGTAATTACATCTTTGTATAAAAAATATAATATTATTATTAAGTATCATGGGATTGTAAGACGGGAGAGTCAAAATATATATGAACAAATTGATTCTCTTATAATCAAACTTGATGCAGAAGGAAGTGTAAGACTTATAATTGATGATAATATTGTTGAATACATGGTTCAATCAGACCTGGTTATTACTGATATCTCATCAGTCGCTTATGAGTGGTTCCATTTCAACAAACCAATTTTATTTGTAAATCCTGCACCTATGTTTTTTATAAAATCTGATGATATTTTTTCAAATTTGCTATCCTGGCAGGCCGGTGATGTTCTGGAAAACGAAAATGAACTTTTGCAATATGTTGAAAAAAATTTAACCACTGATGAATACAAAACAGCAAGAAACGAGCTTTTTCACTATACTATATACAAGCCGGATGGTAAGGCATTGGACAGGCAAATTAAACAGGTTTTAAAATTATATAAACAATATGCAAAAAAATCATATCTCTGGTTTTTTGTGTCTTGTTATCTACTGAAAAGATTAAAGCATATCAAATATGCATTAATGCAGAGACACTACAATAAATATGTCACAATATCATCTTGTTGGAAAAAAGTAGAATAACACAATTAATCCATTGACTTTATTACAATAAGAATCCCCTTTTTCAGCGAGATAGTTGCTTTCTCATCTATGAATTGGTTGCTGATTCCAAGTGATGTCCCTAATTTGATTTTAGCATTATTTAATGGGTACTTAAGCCCAAGTGTTGTCACTCCTTTAACAATTTCAGTTAAAGGTAGTATTGAAATAAAAGAGTTTTTTTCTTTTGTAAGGGTTATTTTATCTGTTACAAGGAAAATTTCATTATTGTCATCAATTATTCTGCATTGTATCTTTTGACCTGCCATCTTCTGGTCAGCAAACCGGTGAGCTGTTTTTTTTAAAAGAAAAATATTTGCAAGGGTATGATCTAATCTGCTTCCGGTAGCTCCAATAAATGTAATGTCATGACAATTTTGTTCAACAGCATAGACAGCTGCGAGTTCAGTATCTGTTACATCTTTGTCAACAGGGTGTTTGATTATTTTTATATTATTATTTTTAAAAAAAGTTGTGTCCTGAAGATTAAGAGAGTCTAAATCTCCAATTATTACATGGGGCAGTATCCCCATTTTTTTTAAATGGCTTGCACCACCATCTGCACAGATAATAAGGTCAGCCCGGTTTATTATCTGTGAAAAATATTTCTGCTTTTTGATATTACCATTTGCTATTATTACAGCTTTCATAAATAATTATTTACCATGAAATGAATAAATGTTAAATATGCCTTTTAGTTTATCCGGTAATCAGTCATATAATTATGATACCCTGAACAGGCTATGTAGAGATAAAAATGAAATTTACTACAACCATAAGCAGATATATTTTTAAAGAGCTCCTTTCTCCTTTTATTGTCTCATTATTATTTCTCTCTTGTATTTTTTTAATGACAAAAATTCCTGAGTTTACCAATATGATCGTAAATCACAATGCCGGAATAGCCTCTCTTTTTTTTCTTTTATTGTATTCTTTTCCACTGTTTTTAGAATTCAGTCTGCCCATGTCTGTTATGATTTCTGTGCTTTTAACTTTTATGCATATGGCTGGAGATAATGAAATAATTGCTTTAAAAGGTGGAGGCGTATCATTATACAGACTCCTGCCCCCGGTACTCCTTTTTTGCACTCTGGTTACATGTTTTGCGCTTTTAGTCTCAATAATTGGGGTGCCGTGGAGAAAGCGTGCAGTTGAGAGCAAGAGCATGGAA
>JAIOSM010000408.1 GCA_021107575.1 Desulfobacteraceae bacterium
TCTCCAGATTCAATCGAAAATCATCAATCGCCAACTCATACAATTCCTTGTTACGATTTACCCTTTTCTCTTTCCTATTTTCTCTCTTCTCTATTTTTTTATCTTTCTTAGCGCCTTTGCGCGAGATAATTAGTTTCGGAAAGATTTTCATAGTGATACCCGATCTCATGCCCCATTCCCGCAATTTGACTAATGATATCTTCATCATAACTCTCTTGTACAATACGGAAGTAGTAATTGGCCTTTATGCCGAAATCTTTTTCAATTTCAGCAACAGCAAGAGAATTTTCAGGTTTAAGTTCAACATCATGGCGTAAAATAATAACCCGGGGGGATGGATCGTCCATGAAAGCTTCCATACGCTGAGTTGTATACCCAGAAGCTTTAATCGTCTGAAGTAATTTTATATATTTTTTGACGGTGAAATCCATCTTAAGTCTCAGATATAAGCCTGATGGCTACAGCCGGGAACTGGTCTTCCCGTCGCTGGGGAGGGGTATTGATCACGATTTGATTCGGAAACTGTCTCTGCCGAGCATGCCAGATAGTGCTCACTGATGCAAGGGCTCAAAGCTTTGCCCGATTGGCCGAAAAATCAGCCCAGGAATGTTCGGGGTTATGAGTGACCGCTTGTATGCATTGAGCGTAAAATCCATCAGGTTCAGGATAGGGTAATTGCATTAATATTTTCTGAATTTATGATAAAATTCACGCGCAATTTTTTGTATTTTAGAAATATGCGCTGATTTATCAGAACTTACGACCGCATGAACATATTCTTCATAGGTTAATCCGATTTTTGACAGGAAGCTTTTAAGTTCTGGTGGGATCTCGTTGTTTTCCAAATCATACTTTTCCTGGACCAATCCGTCTTCCCGGCTAATAATACCCTGGCGGATTAGGCCGCTGCTTCTAAATGTATTTTTTCCTATGTTGGGTATTTTTAAAGTATGTCTATAGAAAGGAATGTCGTGTAATTGACAATCCAGGTGCTCGACTTCACCGCCACCATCCTTCCAGCCCATCTCAAGTTTGAGGATTTCAGTAATCTCGTTGAATGGTTTGTATATATAATCATATAAACCTATATGTTGCGGGAAAAAACGCATCATAAATGTTCGGGGAATCCCTGCAACATCCAACACACCACCAACCACCTTCTGAATCTCTAGCTTGTATCTGTTTCTGGCAATATGTCTGAAGCGATGATATACTTTAGAGCCTTTAATAACGATATGGAAATAAGAGGGTGTGTTTAAAGAAGAGAGTTCTTGAATCTGTGAAACATATTGCACCCTTCTACCAGAACCCTTTATAATTAATGGAATATGGAAGCCTTTTGACGAAAATTCAATGGCGTAATTAATTTCTCTCATACAGGCATTGCAAAAATCGCCGGTCCGCTCAACAAATTTTTTGAACAGTATTTCGTTATTTTTTTTATTTATATGATAGTACATATGATCAGTGTCACAATGCGCTAACGCGTTACGAATATTATCCTTGGCAACATTTGATAAATATCCATTGTCCAGAGTGACTGACAGCGTACGCAGGTTGTAAACACGGGTGGCCAGATACAGTGCATAGGTGCTATCCTTGCCGCCGGATAGCGGTACAAGGCAATCATATGGCCGATTCAATTTTTTGGCCTTCTCCAGGATCTGCTCAAATTCCCGGCGCTTCCTGTCTTTTATCTCATCCCAATTGGAAAAATCCTTTTCGTACTTCAGACAGTGGTTACAAACACCTTTCTCATCAAACGTCATTTGTTTTAAAGTATTTGGAAGCAAGCATCGCGTACATCTGATGATTTCATTCATAATATATCGCCTTAATATCCCGGATGTTTTTAAATATATTGAAAAAATTAGAAAAAATAATCTAATTTTAGAACTGTCGTTTTGCAGGGGGATAAAACCATAACAAATCTAAAATTATTTAAACCGTTGCTGATAATCAGGGGTATCTTTCATTGTTTTCACACTTTCAGGATAATTTTCCACAAACCATACCAGAAAGGAGGTCAGATCAATCTTTTCCGCCAGCATGGTCTCCCTTTTGCATTTCGACTCAGTCTTTAAATCAGACCGCTTTAAAAGTTCTATGCTTTTATGTATTGATTTTTCCTGTTCTGCCCGTGATGTGGAAAAGTTAAACACAAGCCCGTATTTTTTTTCCTGCTCATCCGTATATCCCCTGCCAACATCATCTATGGAAACGGCAGGAGTTCCAAGCACAGCGCATTCAGATGACATGGTGGCGCTTTCCCCGTACAGCAGTTCTGCATAGAACAAGGCATGGTGCATCCTTTCAGGAGGTATAGGAATCCGGTAAGGTTTCAGGGCATCAGGCAATTCCGTTTCCGATGAAACAAACACCTTCACATACTTTGAAAATTCCTGAACAGCCTTTATTTTTGTTTCAATGCTCATGCCCTTAACGCCGATGTCGTGTACGGCGGAATGTGATACATACCTTACAATCATATACCTCTCATTCGTATTTATCTTCAGCATGTTGTATATGCCGGGATCAGGTCTGAAATATTTATCAATAAGATATGCCAGTTCATTGTAGCTATGGTAGTTAATCTCTTTCTTTCCTATATTTTTTTTAAAGCAGGATGGTGTCAGTATATGCGTGGCAAACGGAAAAGTTAGAACAGCATCGTGTCTGACTTTTTCCGTATCAGTCATCACAATGGATGGAAAGAGGAAGATAAAAGTCGCCGACACCCAGTGCAACATCAGGAGAAAATGTTCTGCACAGCCGGTATGTCCGCACCCATCTGACAAAATAGTTTACAAGCTTTTTGGAAATTGCTTTTTGATGAAAGGAGACCCTGTGATAAGTAATATTGAACTTGTCCAACAAATAACAGGTCACCTCTTTTTCTCTTGCTGCCACAAACACGTCATGCCCGTCCTCAACCAGGTTATTTATCAGGAACCTGAAGAGGTGAACATCAGCAGGATGACCTATCCCCAGAAGAATTCTCATCAATACTCATTTCTAATTAAAGCATTTGAAGAATGCCCGACTCTGCTTCAATACAACAAAGGGAAACATGCGACAAGCTCTCCTACACACAAAAAGGTCCTTTGATCAATTTTTTTGTATTCTGCCAGATCAACTTTTAGCCCTTGAAACATGCCAAAGGCATCCTGCGAAGCAGGTTTTCACTGGGCCACCCTTCCTATTCATCCATTCCCGTCAGGGAATTCATCCTTGCCGCCAGGCAATCATCCCCCTTTTTACGAGATTCTTTACATTCTGCCAGACTAACTCTTTCGTCCACTTCAGCGGGTGCGTATTCAACATAACCTTATCCGGCAATAACCCCTTCTCCGCCGCCTCAATAATATCCCACGTATATCGAAATCTTAAGTGCCGGCCCTCAAACAATAAGCTGATTTTGTTCATCAACCAAACCAAATAGACCAAAATATGGGAAGTGTCCCTGATCTTCACTAATAAAAATACTTGACGATATATCCCATTTGGGATATATAATAAATTAAATTCCTATTTGGAGATATACTAATGAAAACTCAAACTACTATAAGGGTTGATCAGAATAATTATACGCAAGCCAAAGTGATATTAAAATACCTGGGCTTATCGTATTCACAAGCTATTAATATGTTTAACAGCATGGTCGTTTTTAATAAAGGGCTTCCATTTGAAATAAAAATTCCAAATGATGAAACACTTCAGGCAATGGAAGAAGCAAAAAAATTAGACGGTGATTTTGTTACTCTGGATGAGTTCAAGAAGTAACCTTTATGAAATTATTCAGAGCTAAAACTTTCAAAAAAGATTATCAGAGACTTAAAA
>JAIOSM010000327.1 GCA_021107575.1 Desulfobacteraceae bacterium
TATTGAAGCACCCCGCGTGATAGAGCGTTGGAGGGCTTTTTATAGCGCATTTTTCTATTTTTAGTGAATAAACTTTTCTTATGTTTTTAATAAAACTCAAACCTGTGTATTCTTCGAAGGCGAACAATGACAAAAAATAGAAACCTAAGCGGGAAAAGTCCTACAATGCTCTATCTTGGAAACAAACTATACAAATTAGAAAGTTATATAACTTTATGACAAATAGCCAGTAATTCAAATTGTTCCTTGTAAAATTATATATTCATAGGATGAAGGCAGGGATGATTTGAGACATGAGAAGGGCAAACAAGATGTAACGATTTTGTTATTACGCAACTTGTTGCATTAAATCAGATTCATATTCCGGGAACATTATTATTGCAGGGTGAATACCAAACGCCTTTGCTAACCGCTCTGTCCTTTTTTTGCCAATATCGACTTTATTATTTTCTAACATGCTAATGTTCTTAGAATTAATTCCAGATTTCTCTGAGAGTTCAACCTGAGTCCATCCTTTTAGCTCACGCAACATTTTTATGGTTTCACCGGTTGTTATATCAGCATGTTTTTTTGCAACAATAAATTGATTTTTTCCCATATTACCTTTTATGATAACTTATTAAATATGATAAATCAAATAACGGATGTAATTAAAGATTTGGATGTGTTTTGTATGCTCTATCTTTGGATCATACCGGTCTTGCAATCAACACAGGCACGGATGACTTCTGGATTACACCATTTGCAGTGCTGCCAAGCATTATTTCCTCTAAGTCACCATGCCCATGTGTACCCATGATAATAAGATCAAAATTATCTTTTTTTGCAGTGGCAACGATTTCATCAATGGGTTTGCCTGCTTTAACAATAATTCGATCCTTGGAAAGTGGGCAGAAAGGTACCTCCTGAAGGATTTTTTTTGAAATACTCCTCATACGTGTTCGAACGGCGGTTTTGGCTTGTTCAATACGATCCTTGTTATACGCTTCTTTTTTATTATCATCAGTATGGCTGGAAAGATCAATACCTACTTGTGCAGCATATTCATCCAGAATATCAGGCACCACATGCATAGCATGAACTTTGGCATTATATTTATTTCCAATACTACAGGCATATTTTACAGCGTGCCTGGCGGTCTGGGAAAGATCAGTGGCAAATAAAATTTTAGAAATATCAATAACCATTGATTCTTGTGATTCCTGTGGCTCTTGCAATTTTTGTATTGAAGTATCTTCCATTTTCTCAATTACCGGAGCTACCAAAGAATCTTTTGTTGCAGGACCAAAGAAAAAGTCTGCAAATTTGACATACCAGGCTGCAGACTGGATTTGTATAATATAGGCAAGACTTATCAAGAGTGCTATAGTCATGCCTTGTTTGCCGAAAGCTGTCATGGCAATGGCAAGTGCAATGGATAAATCACGCATCACTACCCCAAAGACCATGGCAATAGCGTCTTCTCTTTTAAAGACCAGTTTTCCCAAAATGGTTAAAAAGAAATAAGAAATAAAATAAAACAAGACCAATGGAATTAAAATTGAAATGATGTCTCCGGGGTTTGCAATGATATTTTTTGCCTTTAATGACATAGCAAGAAAAGCAATCAATATTACACCAAGGGCTGAGAAAGGAGGGAATTTAGGTTTTACTCTCTGATTCCATTGCTTTTGTCCCCATTTTTTAATCCCTAAATACTGGGTAAGCAAACCTGCAAATAATGGTAGAAAGACAAAAATAGCAATTTGTTTGAACATATGAAGCATATTAACTTCAATGGTAGTGCCCATAAAAATTTTTGTATAGATGGGTGCAGCAAGGGCGCCAATAATGAGGCCAAACACCACCATTTTAATAGCTGCTTCCTTGTTGCCTTTAGCAAATCCTGTCCAGGAGATGGTCATGCCGGATGTGGGAAGAACGCCAATAAGAAAGAGACCAACTGCCCAGAGGCCGAATTTTTCATCAGGGCCGTTCAAAAGCAGTTTTCCAATGAGCAGGACAATAACAGGTACAATAATAAAATTAATAACCTGGGTGGTGGTCTGCAGCTTTAAGTCTTTACCTTTAAATATATGATTGATATTCAGAGTAACCATCATGGGATAAATCATAATAAAGGTAATTGGAATGATAAATTGTTTTAAAGGTGCAGCATTGAACAGGTACCCGTATACAAGTCCAATCAACATTGAGATGGGGATAGCCCAGACCAGGTTTTTTTGAAGTTTAGACAATAACTTCCACATAATAGTTTTCCTTTACATATTTTTATTAGATATTTTTAATTGTATATTGAGGGATAGTTTATTCTTTGTATATGATAGAGCAGACTCTTGGAGGAAAAGTTAAGAGTTGCTGGTGATTTTTTCTGATTTTTCCGCTTCTTCTGATTCAAAGCCTTTTTTTGTTATAAAATATATAGGGCAGGAAGGTCTGAATTTACAGTAGAGATCAGGATCCCTGCATTCAAGACATTCTTCGCATAAATACATCTCATGTTTCATACATTGGTAGCTTGTTTCTCTGTCCGGATGATTGATACAATAGCCCATTGTAGCCTCTTTATTTAAAGTTTAGATATTAAATATTTTTAATTTTTATAACATGGCATTCAGTTTGTCAGTTATTGTTTTTTCTGACTGAAGACCGATAAATCGTTCTTGCTCAACCCCTTCTTTAAAAATAATGAGGGTTGGGATGCTTTGAACCATGAAATCAGTAGCAAGTTTGTTATTATCATCAATATTTATAAAAATAACAGTGATTTTCGTTGTAAATTTTTTTCCCACAGCATGGATAATTGGTTCTTGTATTTTACATGGTGCACACCACGGGGCATTAAAGTCAACAAGAAAGATACCATTTTCAATAGTTTTTTGAAATTGTTCTGAATCCATAATATCTGTTATCCTTTTATAAATTGAACGTTCAAAGGAATAGCGTTTCAAAAAACGTGCCAGACATTTTAATAAAACAGGTTTGTAAAAAAGATATGCCTGCCTGCAGTTTCATGATAGCCTTGTTTACAGGTTGTTTGCGAGTTTGCCTAATAAGAATTATGTACAGTTGTGTTTGATTATATTGAAATATTGTTTATATTATTGTAAGCATTAAGTGTTTAGCTGGTAACGGTGGCACATAACTTGCTGCATTGAAAATGTACAATATTGTTAATAAACACAAAGGATTAAAAACATGAAAGAAATGATTTTTATTGCTATATTTATCGGGATTTATTTTTTATTACAATTGTATATCCTGCCTAAGATGGGTATTTCAACCTGAATGAGAAATTCCTGTCAGGTGACAGAAAAAAAAGTTGAGCTTGATAATTCCAAAAATAAAACGATTAAATAACTTAAATACTAAGTAACGTTACTATGCATTTTTGTTGTTTGAAGACAGATTTCAAAAATCAGGGAGATCATGGAAACTCACCAATTATGGAATGTTAGTTTTTTAAATCAGATTATCGATACTATGGCCAACGGTCTTTTTACGCTTGATGCCAGAGGAAAGATTACTTCCTGGAATAACGCCATGGAACGTATCACCGGGTACTCAGCTAAAGAGGCTGTTGGGCAAGGCTGCAATTTACTGGAATGCAGTCAATGCTATGGTAAGGCATGTCCGGCTGATGTGAATAAATGTGGAGTTCTGGAGCATGGAAAGACTGAGGCCAGAGAGTGTTCTCTTTTGCATAAAGAAGGATATGGTGTACCGGTTATCAAGAACGCAAGATTGGTAAAAGATGAAACAGGGCAGACCCTTGGGGTAGTTGAAACCATTACCGATCTTACAGAACTTAATGCCATGA
>JAIOSM010000458.1 GCA_021107575.1 Desulfobacteraceae bacterium
ATAAGGGTACCGCAGGCAATAAATCTGGCTTGATTTTGATTGATGACAATGATGACAGGTTTGATCGGTGTACAGGTATTGAAAATGGCTGGAAATATATCGGCGGATAGTGCTAAATCAAGACGACCACGATAAATTACTGCTTTATCGGCTTTATATGACTATATTTCTGCGATTAATAACTTTCTTGCCTAAAAGTATAAAAGGCCGAATATGGGCATCTGAGGGCTTCTGAAAGGCAGTTATGAAAGATAAGTGAGAAGTAATAATGGTAGTAATAAAGTAGTAAAGTATATCATTTAAGTTTAATAACAGCATCCCATTTTATCAGTAATTTATTGAACGTGTTTCTAACTACTGTAAAGCGGAGTCCTATTTTGTTGAGATTTTCCTTTTCGCATTTGACAGGTCGTATGGGGGAGAATGCTGGATAAGGTGATGATTATACTATACTATTACTCTGCCAAGAAATTTACCCTTTAAGTAATATAAAGAGCGGGATAGGGTATGCTTAATTTGAGTACAGGGAATGAAAGAGGATGTGCCAAAGTAGGTTTTACGTATGTACGGAAACTTTGCAAGGATTATAAATTGGAAGCGAAGTGGGAAGGAAATGATGTTAAGGTTTTGACGCTGCGAATTGACGTCTGAGTTCACCAGCGGCAGCCGTCAGGCGGACGATTTGTTATGCCCTTATTCAAATTTAATTTCTATTGCAGCTATTTTATCTAATTCTTGATTTATAGCTAATTTTATTTCTTCAATTTTCTTATATTTTTCAGATAGTTGCTTTTGGGCTTCAATATCAAATTCGCCCTTTGAATTAATAGGAATTTTTATGGATAATTTCTCAACTTTCTCTTTACTTGCAGTTTTACTCCATTTAAACCCTTGGCCCATCAAAACATCTTCAACTGTCCTTCGCAAATAATCTAAATCAAGTTTGCGATTGTGTTCTTTCATCACCATTAGGGGTCTATGATGATCATTGGTCGTGAATTTATGCTTATGCCAAAAGACATAACCAACAGAGCCCTCTCTATTCCAACCTAAACAATTCTCAAAATACTTTACTCCTTTTAGATTGTCTGCAACAAAACCAAACGGTGTTTCATTCTGACTACCTCCATAAACTGGTATATTTCCTGGATTTTTTTTGATAAAGGTTTTTGTTAGTCCTTTAATTGAAGGCAAATCAAAAATTGAATTTATTAAAAATTCTTCATGCTTATATTCATAACTAATCTCTATATTCAATTCTTTAATTTGTTTTTTATATGCAGATACTTTCTCTTTGATTTCGGCAATGTATTCATATTTTGCAATGATTTCCTTTTGTTTATCCAAATCAATTTTATCATCTTCTATGAAAGGAAGGTCAATCAAGACTGTTAGCATATTTTTAAGAGAAGCTCTTAAACCTCTATCGAATCCATATTTATGCTTTACTTTTTCAAGCTTGATCATTAAATATTCTGGCAAAACATCATCATTTAAAATTCTAATTGTTCCACAATGATCTGTTGAGACGAAAGGTTGTTTTTTGGGGATTGCGTTAAATTCAAAATCACCATCAATCCCCCAAAGAACAAAATTGTTTGAAAAATCTTTAATATTACTATGCGTATGAAAACCAATTGGTTCTTTTACATTTGCGCTATAAATAGGAATAGTTCCCGAAATGTTTACAATATCTTTTTTTACTATCCTTTTCCCTATGGAAAGTTCAAAATAATCCGAATCGGACAATTGAACTTCTTTAAAATTACTTACTTCCTTTTTTTCCCCAGAAACTTCTTTCAAAAGGTTTGAAAAGTCGCTCAACGTTTCAGAAATATCACTAACTAATTCGCTAAATCCGGTTATATCAATGGCGTTTTCTTCTTCCAAAATACCTAATGCTATTTTTTCTTCTTTTGTCCACCATCTATCAATTGACCAATGTCCTTCTGGCTTAAATTTATCAACAGGCTGAATTTTACACCTATTATCAGAATTAATTTTAGAGAAGTTTCCTTTGTCGCCTTTAAAAAACGAATACAATGTAACAGCTTCTTGCAAATCATTCTGTTCTATGTCAAATCGGTAAACATCTCTTGATTCGCCCATTTCGCTAACCAAATATGTAAAAACAGGGGTTCTTTGAATGTCTATTTTATTGGCTTTTTTTGTAATACAAAGGATATACGTCTTTTTAGGTGTTGTAAAAAAAGTTTTTATCGGAAGTGAAATAAGTCCATCCAAACAGCATTCATCCAGTATAAATTTTCGTAAATGTTTATCGTTTTGTCTGTTTAAAATTCCATCAGGGACAACCACAAAAGCTTTCCCATTTGGCTTTAAAGCTCTGATAATCCATTCCATAAACAAGCCCTCAACCCCCATAGCATTTATTTTATAATAGTTTAAAAGGTTGCCATCCTTTTTGATTTCATCTTTTAAATTACTGCTACCGCTTGTTACGTAGGGCGGGTTAGTTAAAATTAAATCGTACTTTTCATTTGTTGGTTCTGAGAGGGTTCCAAGTATAGAATTAGTTTTTAGAATAAAACATTCATTAAAAAGTGAAGAAAACTCTTTTGTTAAATTTGGGTTTTTTTGGATTAAATCTGAAAAATAAATCAGCATATTAGCTTTGGCTAAAATAATTGTTTTTTGTTCTTCATGATCAAATCCTTTATCGAAGCCATGAATAGTGATTTTAGGTTTTATTTTATTTTTAGTAATTTTGTAAAAATAATCTAATTTACTTTTTATAGGTTCTAATAAAAACTTGCCTACTCCACATGCGGGATCGCATATCACTGCGCCTTCTTTTATATCATCTTTTGCCATTTCAATAATTGCGCGAACAACTTTTAAAGGAGTAAAAAACTGCCCCCAATTTTTTTTACTAATACTTTCTTTTAAAAAACTTTCAAAAAGAAGGCTTTTAAAATCATATTCAATATGTTCAAGTTTTCCATAATCCTGGAATTTTTGTAATACTTTTTTAAAAACCGTACTGTACCCTCTTACAGCTTTTTGATCTTTGCTAACAAAAATTGTTCCGTTGATAATCGTTGTTTTGTCAATTGGGTTCTCGGGAAATAACTCTTTAATTTTAGGGCGAATAACATTTGCGTAATTTTCTAAAATTTCTTCTGCTGTGTTAGTTTTAAAGCTGTCAATAACTGCGTTAAAGTTATAAATACCTTTGAGTACATTTAAGTCACTTAAATACTTAAAAATAAACAATTCGATAAAAGTATAAAGACAATTTTCGGCAGTGGCACCACTTACCATCCATATATCCTGCCAAATTTGCTTTGCAAGGTCAGTTGGGTTTACAAGTTCCTTAGGTTTAAGATTATTATTATTTTCGTTTATTGAATAATTAATTTTATCAATTAATTCTGCCATTAGTTCAGCTTTTGGGTCAAAGGAAGAATTAATCTCTTTTCCATTTTCATCCTTGATTTTCTTCCCTGTTAAGGCATTTACCCAGACTGTATCTTTTGTGTCAGTCGCAATAATTATTTTTGAACCAAGTTTTTTTGCAACTTCAATTTCCTGTTTTATTGCTTTATCTTTTTGAGTTTTGGTTTTGAATTGAGACGGCTTTTTATATTCGATAATTGCAATTACATTTTTCTTTTGTACAATTAATGCATCTACTTTTTTGTTTTCCACATTGCCATAGTCAACATTTCTAATAATTCCATATTCTTTGAGTGCTTTAATTGAGGTAGAACCAATATTATAAAAATCCCACTTGCCAATTTTTTCAGGATTTTTCAAAAGACCTCGTTGTAATAATTCCTCACTCATTTTATTACCTCATTATATTTTTAGGAGGCATAACAGATATTATACAGAACGCTCAACATCGCAATATAGTGGATTCTGTATATTACAATATTGTCAGTTGCGAGTTTTTGCCTTCCTTCACATCATCCAAACTGATCCACTAAGAACCTATTTCAGTAGGCCATGCACACATGGTTCGTGCCCTTCCAACTGGCCTTACCTACTTTTATGGCCACCGTTAACTGTAAACCGTTAAGGGTTAACGGTTATACGTTTTATGTTACTTGTCTTTTCAATTCTCCTCTACTTACCCCAATAAACAACCCTTTTTACAAACGCTCCCGAGCCTGCCCTGTCGCGCTTTTCAATCATTTTTTCCAGCCTCTTATGCCGGGAAGTTATTATTGTCCTGCTCTCCATCGAGGTCAACAACTCCTCTAAGTC
>JAIOSM010000195.1 GCA_021107575.1 Desulfobacteraceae bacterium
GAAAGACTCAGCTGTGAAGTACTGCTGACAAGAGCAACAGATAAATATATTTCATTAGAAGAAAGGACTGCTATTGCCAACACAAAAAAAGCTGACCTTTTTATCTCTCTCCATTGTAATGCCTCAAAAAATAGGAAACTTAGGGGGTTTGAAACATACTTCTTGAATCTTGCGACTGATGACCAGGCTATTGCCGTAGCAGCAAGAGAAAACGCAACCTCAAGAAAAAACATAAGCGACCTTGAATCCATTTTAAATGATCTCATGCAAAACGCTAAAATAAAAGAATCCAGCAGACTTGCCTCAATGGTACAGACTTCTATGGTTTCAAGTATGAAAAAAAAATATTCCGGAATTAAAAACCTTGGAGTTAAACAGGCTCCTTTTTATGTCTTAATTGGTGCCAGAATGCCGGCAATTTTAATTGAGACATCATTTTTGAGTAATAAAACCGAATGCAAAAGAATGGTCACGGACAAATATCAGTCTAGTATTTGTGATTCCATAACCAATGGAATTGAAAAATATATTAAAACAACAAATCCAAAAAGAATATAAAAACAGAAACAGGAGAAAAAAATGCCATTTGAAAACTTAATTCTTAAAATTGATAAGAATATTGCAACGATTACTTTTAATCGTCCAAAAGCTATGAATGCTTTGAACAATGCCTTGTTTGACGAGCTGCTCACTGCAATTGCCGAGGTTAAAAATAATAAAGATGTAAAAGTCCTGATCCTGACTGGCGCCGGTGATAAGTCTTTTATTGCCGGAGCAGATATTTCAGAACTGGTAAAAATGAATCCCTTTGAAGCAAAAAAGTTTTCCAGAAAAGGACAAAAAGCCTTTCGCGAACTCGAGAAATTAGCAATCCCAGTAATAGCGGCTGTTAACGGTTTTGCCCTTGGAGGTGGAGCTGAAGCGGCTTTGGCCTGTGACTTTATTTATGCTTCTGAAAAAGCATTGTTTGGCGTCCCGGAAATAACTCTTGGATTAATTCCTGGTTTCGGCGGCACTCAACGGCTACCCAGACGTATAGGTGAAAGCCTTGCTAAAGAACTTCTTTTTACCGGGAAAACTGTCAATGCTGAAGAAGCCCTATCTATTGGAATTGTAAACAAACTTTTCCCCCATGAAGCACTTATGGAAAACACATTGAAAACTGCTAACAAAATTGCTTCCATGGGAAAAGTTGCACTTAGAGCAGCAAAAGAAACGGCAAACATAGCATATGACATAGATCTCGAAACAGGAACACGTTTTGAAAATGATGCTTTTGCTTTATGCATGGCGAGCGATGACTCAAAAGAAGGGACTAAAGCTTTCCTTGAAAAAAGAAAACCTGAGTTTAAAGGCGAGCTTGGATAATAATTCTATAAGGAGTACAAAACAATGCGCGCAGAACAATTATCAATATTTCTAGAAAACAAAGCTGGAAGCATTGCTGAAGTAACTGCAATCTTAAGAGATGCCGGGGTAAACATCAGAGCATTGTCTCTTGCAGACACTACAGATTTCGGTGTCCTACGAATGATAGTAGACAATGTTAATAAAGCAGAACAGGCATTAACTACATAAGGCTTCACTGTTGGTAAAACAAATATCATCGCGGTGAATATTGATGATTCTCCAGGCGGGTTAAATAAAATACTAGATCCTATTTATGCTCAAGATATAAATGTTGAATATATGTATTCTTTTGCTAATCCGAAACAATATAATGCAATTATGGTATTCAGGTTCGATGATACTGATAAAGCAATTAAAATCTTACAAGAGAACTCATTAGAAATAATAGAAGGAGAAAAAGTCTATAAATTATAAAAGTAAAGAATCATCACGAGCAACCCGTCTCACAAGTTCTCTGTAATCAATTGAGGCATTACATCCTGGTGCAAATTCAAAAATTGTTTTCCCATAGGATGGTGCTTCACTCAAATTTTCACTGTACCCAATAGGTTTACATACATACTCCGGATATAGTTTTTTAATCCTTGTAAAAATCTGTTGTGGACCTTTAACTCTCAAATCCATAAAAGTTGGAAGTATATATTTCAATGCAATCTCTTTTCTATATTGCTGTATTGAGCCCAGCCTCTTGATAAATTCTGCGAGGCCATGAAGTGGCATAAATTCCAAAGCCATTGGCACCAATACTTCAGATGCATAGAATAGAACATTTACAGTCAACTGATCCCACCCTGGAGATGTATCAATAATAACATAATCATATTTATGGTCAAATTCCTTCATAGCCTCGGAAAGAGTCCATTCACCACCAAAGCTCTTTCTGGTTATCATTCTCTTAATACCAGCAAGAGATTTTCCGCCTCCAATCAGGTCGAGATTCTCTCGTGTAGAGATAACAGCATCCTCTGCTGGAAGCTCGCCTGTCAAAAGTTCTGTTAAACCAACTTTAGGATTTTCCCCAAGAATGTATGCGCACTGCCCCTGGGTATCAGTATCTATCAGAAGGACTTTATGCCCTGCCAATGCAAGGCCTGCACTTAAGTTAACAGAAGTTGTGGTCTTTCCTACCCCGCCCTTGCTCAAAGTTATGCATATTCTCCTTGCGCTTTTACTTTTATATCGCACTCCTTCTCTAGAAGCAGGTGTGTCATCAGTTTCATATTCCTCTGA
>JAIOSM010000366.1 GCA_021107575.1 Desulfobacteraceae bacterium
AAATTTATAAAAAAGATAGTATACCGGTGCCTGCAAGTATTGCATCAAAAAAATTTTCCGGGAAATTTCAGTTACGCATTGATAGTGATTTGCATAAGATACTTACTATCCGGGCAATGCAGGCAAATGAAAGTTTGAATAATTTTTGTAGCAAAATATTAAAAAACACAATTTCACACTCTGATATACCAAGGGCTAACAAAAGTGTTTGAGAGGCTCTTTCAAAAAGGGATAACCGAAATTTATGGAAAAAATATGATTATAAAGATTTTGGCATCTCAACATTCAAAAAAAGGCATTTCAAAAACTTATATTCTAAGGAAAGATGATGATCAGACCACTATCTTAGGCTATGATTGTTCACAAGGCTGTTGGGATTACCGGTATTATTGTGGATGCTAAAGAAGAACGAGTCAAAGAATACTATAAAAAATATAATTTCATCCCTTTACCGGATATCCTTTTAACGTTATTCCTTCCGATAAAGTCAATACTTGAAGCATTTCAAATAATTTCTGAATAAAATAATGAGTCGAAAACTAATATTTTTTGTATTGTTTGGAAGCATTGTATACTTTTCACTCGTGCCTGAGTATTTTGGCAACGATTTATCTTTGCCCGATATTGTTATAATAAAATATGGTTTTTTGCAGCATGTTCTTGGTTATTTTTTGCTCGGCTGGATTATGTTCCACTCTTTTAATAAAAACCGAATCTGGTATTATCTGGCTGGGCTCATAATGGTTGGTATTTTACTTGAATCCTTACAAGGCATAATCCCTTCAAGGGCTTTCAATATTTATGATATTTTAAGCAATTGTATTGGCATCTTTGTTGTTGCTTTAATTGTTTTTTTAAAAAAAGGTGAATTTAATCCTAATGAATAAATTTGGTTTTAAATCTTCTTTGCAGATCTTTATTCTGGATTTTTTCCTTCTCAATTTGTCTTTTTTTATATGCAACTATTTCAAACAGGGCAGTATCCTGCTTTCGTTAAGGTCTGCAACGCTACTGCTTTTATTTTACCTGTCCTGGGTTATTGCATGCTTTGCTACACGGAAACTTAAAACAAGCTGGCATTCAACCTATCGCATTGGCATGATCACCCTGTTTAAATCATGCCTTTATATGGGGTATAGTGTAGTTTTTCTCATTGTTATCTTAGGAATGCCAAATTTTTCTCGCTTGCAGATTTTCTTTACCTGTCTGACCTTTCTTTTAATGGAAATGATTGTATGGTCAGTATTGTTCCGGGTTGCTCAAAAAAGATATCCTAAAAGAGCATCTTTACCTGTTGAAATACCGCGTTTGACAGCAGTGGGATCAAAAAGTTCTTTTTTTCAGTTTGGAATGGATTTGATATTTGTATTTATTGCTTTTTTTACTGCCAATTTTCTTAAAAGAGGCACCCTTGTTTTATTGCCGTCATATGATCTGCTTTTATTGATTATTCTCGGGTTATGGGCATTTACTGCTTTTATTACGGGTAAATTTAAAAAAAGCAATCAACAGGGTTTTTATTTCTCACTTTGGCAGTGGCTAAAAGCCGGTATTTTCATGCTTACCATGATTGCTGCTATTGTATTTGGTTTCAGGCTTTTTGAATTCTCCCGGTTTCAGGGCTTTGCTCCTATTCTGCTATTGATGCTGATTGAGGCTGTTTTCCTGAGGTTCTACTATTGGTGGTATGAAAATAGAGAGAATAAGGATATTGAATCCATTAAAGGAATTCAACGGCTACAAAATCAGGAAGAGCTTGTTATTGATACTGATATTGACAAGCTTCGAGATAGACTTTTGGAACCGGTGCGTGATAAACTGCAAGCTAAGTTGTCTCCTTATAATGATTCCCTGTTTAATTTTATTGATAAGCATATTGATCTGAATAAAATCCTGTGCATGGAAACCGCGTCTGAACATAATAGCACTAAATTTTCCCTTACGTCTGACAAATTCCCCATCCGGATGTTTTTAAGCCTGGATAAAATAAACAATATCCGGCGAATTAATAAATATTTTCTGGATACCCATAATATGCTGCTTCCTGGTGGATATTATATTGGATACGGCCATACCATTGCTACCCACAGAGAATGGCTTTATTCAAAATTCTCAAAAGAAATTGCAAGATATATATATATGATTGATTTTTGCTTTACACGGATCATGCCTAAACTGCCAGTGCTGCAAAATATATATTTTACATTGACCAAAGGCAAAAACCGGGTGATTTCCAGAGCAGAGGTATTAGGCCGTCTTTGCTTTTGCGGCTTTAAAATCATTGCTGAGAAAAATATTGACCAACGATTCTGTTTTATTGTCCAAAAGGTTAAAACCCCGGCAATTGACGAAAGCCCCACATACGGCCCAATAGTAACATTAAAACGGGTAGGATATAATAATGATATTATGCCAACCTATAAGTTCAGAACCATGCACACCTATTCTGAATATCTTCAAGAATATGTTGTTGAAACCCAGGGACTGAAAAAAGGTGGAAAACTTGAAAATGATTTCAGATTGACCACATGGGGAATATTAATGCGCAAGCTGTGGATTGATGAACTGCCCATGCTTTATAACTGGGTTAAAGGAGACCTGCAGTTGGTCGGTGTTCGGCCTTTAAGCGTTCAATATTTTAATATGTATAATGACGAACTTAAAAAAATGCGAAAAGGCGTAAAGCCCGGTCTTGTACCTCCCTTTTATGCGGATCTGCCGGAAACATTTGAAGAGATTTGTGAATCAGAAAAACTATATATACAGGCTTTTTTGAAACATCCAATCAAGACCCAGTGGAATTATTTCTGGAGAGCGTTCAGTAATATTATTTTTAAAGGCGCCAGGAGTAAATAAAAAGCCTAAAAATCAGTATGAATGATATTTTAACTCATATAAACGATCAAAGTATACACATGCGATTGCTGTTGTTATCAATAAGAAATGATGACAGTCTTAAACTTTTTTTAAACAGCTGCCCTGTTTCAAAAGAAGATTCCATTAAATTCAAAAACCTGGTATTAAATTTTAGTTTACTGGTCTTTGTATATCAAAAGCTTAAAAAAGAGAACCTTTTAGCATTTTTCCCTGAAGCGATAAAAAAAAGTTTTCAAAATCTTTATTTGGCGAGTATAGCCAGGAATCTAAGGCTTTTATCCAAAATTGAAAAAATGTATTCTATTCTTGAAACTAATAATATTAAAGCTGTAATCTTTAAAGGTCCTGCAAGCTCAAGTCTTGCCTATAATGATTCAGCGCTCAGAAGCTACTCTGATCTTGATTTAATGATACTTCCAAATGATTTTGAAAAGGTGGTATCAGTATTAAAAAAAAATGGCTGTGAATTTCATGAAATTGACAGCTCTAAAATTTTTAACTATATAAAAAAAACTTTCAGAGATTTTAATGCAACTTACAAAGACTTGCCCCTTGACATACATCAACAAATTGCTAAAGGACCCTCTTTTTTCAGGCTTTCAGGTGAACAATGGGAAGACAGACAATATTTTACGATTAATAAGACATCTTGTGCAACTTTTTCAATAGAGCATACTATTCTTTTTTTAAGTATTCAGTGTGCTGAGGATGGATGGACACCCTTAAAAACAATAACTGATCTATCACAAATAATAGGCAATGACTCAAAAATTAATTGGGAAAAACTGATATCAATTGCTAAAAAGTTTAAAGCGTTTTACATACTTAAAATCGCCTTAAACTTTGTTCTTGATCTTACAGCAGTTAATCTACCAAAAGAAATCAACGAAATGATATCTGATTGTAAAAAGACTCAAAAGCTTTATAAAAAGTTCTATTTGCGATTGTTTGATAATCAATTCAATCTTGGTATACTTAACCGGGGTACCACTATACCTGAATGTCTTGATACAAAAATTGCTACATATAGGCTTTACTACTGGTTTTTAACCCATCCAAGTCCGGGTTTACATCCATTGTTATTTAAGCTGCCAAGATTTTTGTATTGTTTTCTACCAGTTATTACTCCGTTCTATCTAATTTATAAATACAAATTATTAAGCTATTATATAAATAAGAGGACATAAAGCTTCTTGACAGAAAACAAAATTATGCCTATTCTTTGGGAATCATTAATAATTTGGAGTTAAGCGCAGTAACAATGAGAAATAAAATTTTAGGACATGATCCCTCAGTATCTACCCAGATATTAAGTGAGGACGGTGCGGTCCTGTATCATTCTGATACGGGCAAAGAAAAAGTCATTAATCCAACAGGTTTGTTTGTCTGGCAAAAGCTTAACGGCTCCAGAAATGCCGCTGATATTACAAATGAGATTAAAAAGGACTTTGAATCAGTCCAGTCTGAACAGGTAAAGGCAGATGTTGATGAATTCCTTCAACTATTAGAATCAGAGGGCTTTGCATTGCCTCGCTCCTCCGGGACATCCGTATATGAGCAGAATCCTGAATTCCCTGACTTTAACGCTGCACCTAAATCCCTGGATCTTGCTCTTACCGGGAAATGCAATCTTCAATGTGCCTACTGCTTTTACAATGATGAAATGAATTTAAGACCAGACGTTGACAAAGAGACGTGGTTAAAGTTTTTTAAAGAACTTGGCTCTCTTGCAGTAAGAGATGCTACTCTGAGCGGAGGCGAAATCTTTGTAAGACCTGATTTGTGGGAGCTTATTGATGGCCTGGTTACAAACCGTATGCGCTACTCCATCAATACAAATGGAACCCTTATTACTGAAAAGACTCTTCGTTCTTTTGAGCAGGGCAAACGGCGAATTAGGCTAGACAGCATTCAGGTTTCTATTGACGGTTCCTGTGCAGAAGTGCATGACAAAAGCCGGGGTCAAGGGACATTTAAAAAAGCAATTCAGGGATTACGCCTGCTAAAGGAAGCTAAATTCCCTGTTACAGTACGAGCCACAATAAACCGACACAATGTTGATGATCTAAATAATATAGCCAGGCTTTTACTGGAAGATATTGGAATCCCGAGTTTTAGCACAAACGATGCCATGCCCATGGGTTCTGGGTGTGAGAATCAACCTGAAATCACCTTAACTCCACAACAACAAGTACAGACAATGAAGGATCTTGCCGGACTGGCAGAAAAATATGATGGTCGTGTCACAGCCATGGCAGGACCGCTTGCGAAATGGCGAAGTTATCAGGAGATGGAGCATGCCATGAAAACAGGTGAAAAATCGACCCGATGGCAGATGGGATATCTTACTGCCTGCGGATGTATGTTCAACAAATTATCTGTCCATCATGATGGTATAATTACTCCTTGCAACATGTTAACGAAATTGGAAATGGGCAAAATCAATACTGACTCTTTTAGTGAAATATGGCAGCAGCACCAAACTTTAAAAGATTTAAAAGACAGGAGAAAAATACCCATGACTCAAGTTCCGGGCTGTGAGGACTGTGAATGGGCTGAATTTTGTAATGGCAGCTGTCCCGGACTTGCCTTTGAGATGACCGGTGATTTTAACCTGGCAAACCCCCACGATTGTTACCGAAAATTTTTAAGAGAGACCGGAGGCATTGATTTTAAAACAATATGACTGATATGTTGGATACCCGATATGTTCTCAGCCAAAATGTAGTTATTGAAGATTTTGATAATGAAGCATTGATTTTTATGCCAAGAAAAAGGCATCTGATTAAAATCAATTCAATAACACGCAGTATTCTGAACAAATTAGACGGGCAGTGTACAATAAGGGATATTGCCCATGAACTTGTTTCTGCCTATGATATATCTTTTGATTTATTGTTTAAAGATATTAAAGTAATTTTGACTGATCTGACAAAGCAGCGTATTATTAAAGATAAAAATAAACTTATGCAAATTAAGGATTTTGAACATATGGAAAATAAAA
>JAIOSM010000119.1 GCA_021107575.1 Desulfobacteraceae bacterium
GAGGATGACATTTTCTCGTTTTATAAAGCACGACTTAGAAAAGGTTTTTTTAACCTCAACACGTTTTCACAATACATGAAAGATAAAGATGATTCTTTTTTAAGATTAACCGAAGATTATTTAATCAAAGGGCGGGTTAACAAGGAGGAACTTTCAAAATTTCCTGATACAATTGAGCTGGGAAGCGGTAAATTTAAACTTGAGTATGCATTTTCTCCTGGCGCAAAAAATGATGGAGTAACTGTTAAAGTGCCTGCTGTATCAGCCCCTTCAATATCGACCCATGCAATAGAGAAACTTGTGCCAGGCCTTTTTGAAGAAAAAATTTCAAAGCTGATAAAAAACCTTCCAAAGAAATACAGGACAAAACTTGTTCCTGTTTCTGAAAAAGCTGCAATTATTGCAAAACAAATGCCTGAACAAGACAAACCTTTGTTTACCTTGCTTAGCACTTTTATAAAAGAAAAGTTCAAACATGATATTCCGGCATCTCTCTGGTCTGATGAAAATATTGACCAATATCTTAAAATGCGCATTTCCATCAGAGACGAGAAAGATAAAGAGATCGCAGTATCAAGGGATAGTTCTCTTGTAAAAAAGTTTTATGGCAATGATTTTTTAAGCAAGGGTGCATTGGAAAAAGAAAAAACAAAACTAGAAAAACAGAATCTTTTGTTCTGGAATTTTCAAGAGCCTGGCGAACCCCTTGGAGAACCAATTGTAATCAGGGAAAATGATGGTTTTACTTTTAATGTTTTTTTAGGACTTGCAAAAGAGGGCGATAAAGTTTCCCTCCGCATTTATCAGTCAAAACAACTTTTTTTATATGGGCATAAAAAAGGAGTGCAATCCCTTTATTTGATTTGTTATGCAGAACAATTTAAAGCACTTAAAAAAGATTTAAGGTCATCAAAAACAATTAAAAAACACTATGGCTTTTTCAATGGAGCAAAAGAATTTCAAACACGGCTTTTTAATTCAATAATAAGGCAATTTTTTTTAAAGGATATTAGAGAAGAAAAAGAATTTATCAATCATGCTGCAATGGTTTTTCCTCAACTTTATAATAAAACTCAGAAGTTTATTAAAATAATCGATAATCTTATTGATGAATATGAAACAACTGAAACATACTTGCAAAGACTCAGCCTGAAAGCCGGAAAAAGAGTAAAAGTAAAAGAATTGATTCAAAGATTGCATAATGACCTTAAAAGCATAATCCCGGAAAATTTTCTTGAGCTTTATGAGCAAAAGAGAATCGAAGATTTGCCCAGGTATATTCAAGCGATCAGAATAAGGGCTGAGCGGGCTTTTGGTGACCCGGTCAAAGATGGTAAAAAAGCTGTGCCAGTGGAAAGGTTTGTCAAATACCTTAATAATTTCCTTGGGAATTTATCCCCGGATACTTCCAATGAAAAAACAGAAAAGATTGAAGAGCTTTTCTGGATGATAGAAGAATACAAAATATCAGTCTTTGCTCAGGAGATAAAATTAAGGTTTAAAGTGTCTGTTAAAAAACTTGATAAATTTGTAGGTGAGATCTCAACAATGGTGTGATAATTATTAATTCTGGTAGCCATTGTAAAAAGCCTTGACAGCGGGATGGTTTTCCTTCATTATGTTAATGATTTGATAATGAAGGAAAACCTCTGAGCAAGCTTGGTTTCTGAAATGTTTTCCTTCGTTTGAGTGTTTTTATAAAAAGAAGGAAAATTTTATGGTTTTTAGAGAATTTACTGACAATCAGTCTAAGTTTTTTATTGATACTATTCAAATTTATGATGCGTATAAAGATGCCTTTGAAAAAAATCGTGCCTACCGTGGAGGCATGCATTGGAAAAAATCAAAGAATAAAGAATATTTATTTAGAACCAGAGATCGCTACGGGAATGGGAAAAGTCTTGGTCCAAGATCTGATAAAACAGAAAAAATTTTAGCTGAGTTTCAAAAAAATAAACAGGAGGTCACTCAATATTTTTCAAGCTTAAAGAATCGCTTAAAAGAACAATCAAGATTTTGTAAGGCCGTTAAAATCCAACGAGTCCCACGAGTAGTTACAACCCTTTTACGATTGTTTGAGCAACAAAATATTCTTGGGCGGAATCTGATGGTAATAGGCACAAATGCCTTATATGCCTATGAAGCTGCAGCTGGAGTTTTTCTTGAGCAGGCTATTATGGCTACTTCAGATATGGATATTCTCTGGGATACCCGCCCGAAATTAGTATTAGTATCTGTTGAAGAGCCACGCAAGACTGATTTTATGGATATCCTTCGCAAAGCAGACAAGTCCTTTGAAATAATGGGAAAAAAGAGCTATAGAGCTGTTAATAAAGATGGGTATATGATCGACCTTTTAAAAACCGTTCCAACCAATGTGTTCGCAAATGAGAAAAGACAGATGGGTGGTGTGGGTGACCTTGAGGCTGTTGAGGTGATGAGTCTTCAATGGCTATTGTCCTCACCAAAATTTTTCCAGACAGTTATCGGAGATGACGGTTTCCCGGCTTTAATGGTTGTACCTGACCCCCGGGCATTTTCTTTGCATAAATTATGGTTGAGTAAGCAGGAAGATCGCGACCCTATGAAAAGAAGGAGAGATCAGCATCAAGGAATGACCGCAGCAAAGGTTATATTTAATTATCTTACACAATACAAATTTACTCAATCTGAACTAAGGATGTTTCCCGCAGATATTGTGGAACAAGCAAGAACATCCATAAAGAATATTCAAATGCCTTCTGATTTTGATTGAAGTATTTTGTTTTATTGATAAAATTGTAGGTTTATTTCGCGCTTCACATAATTATCTAAAAGTTAATTAATTGTTGATTTCGTAACTAAAAGAAGATAATATTAACGAATAGTATGGAAGTAATTTTTTTGCAGAATTGCCGTTGACTGCTCCGCTTTTGTTGCTGAAGATGTTTAAAAAAGCAAATAAAAAAAGGTTGGAATTACAGGTTGCCAAATGGGAAAACGTAAACATAAAGTACTGATTGTTGACGATGAAAAAATGGTCAGTAAATCCCTTGGAAGAATATTTAAAAAAATTGGGGTAGAATTTGTATCCTGCGAAAATGGTGACCAAGGACTTGTGGAGCTGACAAATGCCGAGTTTCCATTTTCTTTAATAATTTCAGATCAGCGCATGCCCGGCATGGTCGGGTCAGAACTTCTTAAACAGGCAAGAGAAGTAAGTCCCGAGACAGTTCGATTCCTGATAAGCGGGTATTCAGATATGGATGTATTAGTAGAGGCGATTAATAAAGGGTATGTCCAAAAATATATTCAGAAACCATGGGACATTGACGATCTGGTTGCTAAAGTAAGGGAAGGCCTTGTCAGATTCAGGAATACTTTTGAAAACGAAAGGCTTGTGAGGCTTGCAAAAAAACAGAGCAAAGAACTTTATCAACTGAGCAATAATCTTAATAAAAGAGTAGCTAATCATAAAAAAAGTATAGAAGTACTTGATAAAAAAATAGGACAGATAAAAACTGAAGATGAACAAGCTGAAACAGTCAAAGCACCTGCTTCAGTTGATGGCTTTGAAAAAATGTTTGAAGAGCAGAATATACTTGAGAGTGGAAAATTGAATTCATTGTTTCATGATACTTTGCAAGAGCTTTTCAAACAGTTCAGTGCGGTTGCACAAAAGAACGGATTTGAAATGCCTGGAATTGATTAGAGGGTTGCAAATGCCAGATGATAAATCAAAGAATAGACCTGATAAGAAACATAAAATTATTCTTATTGGAAATGATGAAAAACTTTTTATTAAAGTAAAAGAGATTCTAACAACTGGTCACATGACTCAAGGATGTGAAACCACCTGCATCCTATCATCTAAGTATCTTGATTATCTGGGCCAGGACAAAATAACTCCGCCATCTTTTGTGATATGTTTCACAGATTCCGATAATAATTATAAAAATATATTCGTAAAAATTAAAGAAGTATTCCCGGAAACAAGGAGAATGCTGATAGTTGAATCTACTGAAAGAGATAAGATAA
Organism: Desulfobacteraceae bacterium; assembly: GCA_021107575.1. Lineage (GTDB taxonomy): Bacteria > Desulfobacterota > Desulfobacteria > Desulfobacterales > Desulfobacteraceae > JAIOSM01. The sequence goes on from JAIOSM010000119.1 coordinate 4,018, forward strand.
TAGATTCTTTAAATAAGGAGGAAATTCATTTTTGCCTTGCCTCGCCTTTTAAGGATGCTGATTTTTTAGAACAGATTAAATTCGGTCTTAATGAACTCGAACATGGTAATACTTGGGAATATACCAGTCGTATTGTAGATGCGCAGAAAGTTAAGATGTATAAAATAGCAAAAAATTTTAAAGACAAAGATGAAAGATACATTAAAATTGTAAATCAAAAAGAACAGGAATATCAGAGTTTGAAATCAAACCTTGGAGAAACACAAGGCAACTCTGTTAAGGATCCCTCTCTTCAAGAGTATATAGCTTCAAAATACATATCCATAGATGCTGATAGCTTTATGGATGAATTTGAAAAACTGGCAGGGAGTATAGCAAGAGTGTTTGAAAGTATTGCTTTCAAAAATTCAATCGATTTTTCAGAAGACAAATATTCTGATATTTTAGAAAGCCTTGAGAAGTCGCAACCCAGGAATGCAGAAAACAGTGGAATAATAAACAACCTTATTTGTCACGCTTTGGATATCAATGCTCTTGATCTAAAATCGGATGCAGAAGAAGAACCTGCTCCTGTCGGTATTGAAAATATAAAGCAAAATACTGGTGCTAAACAACCTGATGAAACAGCGACAGAGATTGACTCTGAAGAATTAATGGAATTGCTTGATAATGTTCTTAAGGTTGAAATAGCTGAGAACAGGTTAAATGTTCAGATTCAAATTAAAGATAAAAATTTTGATTTATTGAGCCCGGAGAATATCTTTGAATATTTAAGGGCAATAGGCGTTAGTTATGGGATAGTTAGTGAACAGACACTGTTAACCTGGCTTGAGAATCAGGGCGCTGTTCAACAGCTGATTGTTGCCAAGGGAACTCCACCTGAACTGCCGGTGGATGGGAGTGTGACATATAATTTTGATACAGATTTTATACATGCGGGAAAGGTTAAATCAGATGGAAGTATGGATTTCAGGGAACGGGGAGATATCCCCTTTGTAGAGGGGAATATTCTCCTTGCTGAAAAAATTCCTGCAAAAATAGGAAAGCCGGGAGTCGATATCTCCGGCGCCCAGATTGCTGTTGCAGAGCCTTTTGATCCTGTGTTTGTTGCAGGTGATAATACATTTGAATCAGAAGGTGGGCTGAAAATTTTTTCAGAAACAGGGGGGCAGCCCCATCTTGACGTAATGGGCAATGTCTCAGTCGCTCCGGTACTTAATATTGATAGTAATGTTGATTTTGAAACAGGTAATATATCTTTTAAGGGGAACATTGTTGTAAATGGTACTGTAAAAGAAGGATTTAAAGTTGAGGGAACTAACTTGACAGCTAAGCAAATAGAGGGTGCGCAGATCTATCTTACAGGTGCTTTGAATGTCAGCACCGGCATAATTGATTCTGATATTAAAGCTCAGGGGAATGTCCAGGCAAAGTATATAAATAATTCAATAATTGAAACTTTTGGTGATTTGATTATAACAACAGAGGTTCTGGATTCAAAAATTGATTTGAGTGGGAAGTTTAATAGTGGAAAAGCTCGTATTATCGGCTCTAAGATTGTTGCTAAAGGCGGAATTGAGGTAGGACAAATCGGAACTCAAAGCTCAAAACCGGTTAAACTCAGAGTTGGTGTGGATGATTATATTACAAACCTTGTACGTGAGATTGATAAGAAGTTGATTAAAGTTAAAGAAGAGATGGATGTCATTAAGAAAGGTGCTGATGATCTGGGTAGACAAGAGAAAAAATGTTTTAAATCTGTATCCGAATCAGCTTATATTCAAGATAGAACACAGATAGAAATCAGGGAATATAATGAAAAGCTTTCTGACCTGAAAGAATCTGGCAATTCAGCAGCAATGCAAACGATATCAAACGAGATTAAAAAGCTTGAAGAAAAATCGGAAGAGGCTGAAAAAGCAACTGAAAAAGCTTTGGATAACCAGGATATCCTTGCAGAAAAAATTAAAATCCAGGGAAAGGAAGTTGCGAGGTTAGAAGAGAAGAATGTTGGTTTTGTAAATGAAAAAAAAGCTTTAAATAAATATTCAGAAAAAGGGAATATTTATGCAAAGGTAGTTGTTAACAACAAAGTTGTAGCAGGAACCAGAGTTGAGAGCTTAAATTCTTCACTTACTATTAGAGATGATTCAACAAAGTGTGTAATTGAAGAGATCCCAATGGGAGCTAATAGCTCCGCTGGCTATTATGAAATGAGATTAATAGATTTATAATAGATGATCAAAACAGGTGCAAATAAATTTTTCAAAACAGACTTACTAAATGGAACATTTCAAAAATAGTCACTGAATTTAACTGTAAGCTATCTTAAATGAAAGATTAATATATGGGTACAAGATCTGGTATCAGGAATGCAGATACAACCATTCAGGTTTTATTTGAGATATCCAGCGTTCTGAATGGGACATCGACTCTTGGTGAGATGTACAAATCAATTCATAAATCCCTGGGTAGAATATTTAATGTAGATAATATGTATATTGCTCTCTATAACGAGGATAAAGATTCCATTTCTTTCCCTTACCACGTTGCTGAAATAGATAAAGACTTTGTAGAAGTATTTGAAATCAGTAAAAAACAATCAATGATTGCAAAAGTTATCAATAAGAAAAAAGCTTTGCTGGCAACTAAAGATGCTTTGATGAAGATGGTGTCAAAGGAATCTGGTGAGCTTGTTGGCACTCCCTGTCAAATATGGATTGGGGTGCCTATTATAATAAAAGGCAGGGTTCTTGGAGCACTTGTTCTTCAAAGTTATACTTCAAGGGATATGTTTAAAAAGAGCGATCTTACTATTTTAAGTTCTGTTTCAGAGCAAGTTGCCATGGCTATTGAAAGGAAAAAA
>JAIOSM010000421.1 GCA_021107575.1 Desulfobacteraceae bacterium
ATTTGCCAGGCAGTGTGAAAGAGGCTGCCTGGCAAATACAATTATTTATTCTTTATCAAAGTCGTCTTTTTCAGCACCACAAATAGGGCATGTCCAGTCATCTGGAAGAGCATCAAAGCCTGTTCCGGGAGCAATACCATTATCAGGGTCACCTTCTGCAGGGTCATACACATAACCACAAGGTCCACATACATATTTATCCATTATAAATCTCCTTAAATATTAGTTACAATTTACTTGTATTCTTATATCATACTAATCTGAACTAATATAAATTAAAAGCAAAAATTAGGCCAGTTACAATAACTCAGTTTTTTTAAGGATAAATATACTCCCTTTATAAGATGCTATGATCACAACGACATATAATATTAACATTAGTGCAGTCATTTATATAATCTCCTTTAATATGGTTCTTCTAATATGATTCTTCATTAGTTACTTCGTCTTTAGTAAGTTTTTTTGAATCCATAAGTTTCCAGACATAAATGACATAGCCAAGGACAATAGGTATGCCTATTGCCACATAGGTCATGACAGTCAAAGTGTACATGCTTGATGAAGCATTATAGATTGTAAGGCTTGACGGAAGATCAAGTTTTGACGGATAAAACGCAGTATTATTAAATGCAGGCAACATCAGCACAACAAGGCCTACAAATACAGTTCCAAAGCCACTGAACCATATTCCTTTATCACTTCCTTTATCACTTCCTTTAAATGAGGCTGTAAAAACTCCATATACAACAAGCAGTACACCTGCAAGCAGCATTATAAGTAAATGGGGCAGAGCTAAAAGAGTTGATAGATATTTATACGAGACTAAAGAAACTATACCTGCATCATCTACGCTGAATCCTTTCATAAAAAGAATAGAGATAAGGACATAGAGCAAAAAGGGCAGGGCAATAAGAAAGTTTCTTAAGGTGCATTTGCGTAGTCTTGATTCAAGATCAGGTGTTGAAGAAAGATCAATGCTGTTTAAAAGGTATAATGTCCCCAAAACTCTGGCATTAAATACAAGAAATATTCCCAGGCTCAGATTGAATAGAGAAAAAGCAGCTTCAAGTCCTCTTAAGTTGATGCCAAGCAAGGTATAATCCCAAGTTACTTTGTTATAAAGATCAAGTGTGAAATTTGAGCCTGTATAAAATGTACCGACGGCTGCACCAATAAGCAGCACACCGACTGAACCATTTATAAAGAGAAACAGCTCATAAACAGTTGATCCTAAGACATTGTCCGGTTTTTTTCGATATTCATAGCTGACAGCCTGGATAATAAATGAAAAAAGAATCAGCATCCATACCCAATAGGCACCACCAAAACTTGTTGCATAAAATTTGGGGAAAGATGCAAATAATGCACCACCAAAAAGGACAAGAGTTGTAAAAGGCATTTCCCATTTACGCCCAAGGGAGGTCACTACTAATGATTTCTCAAGCTCGGTTTTAGCAACCTGCCATAAAAGAGTCTGTCCTCCCTGGACAAAAGTAAGAAATAAGAAAAGAGCACCAACTATGGAACATATTATCCACCAAAGCTGTTGCAAGGTCGCATAGTCAAGATTTGATATCATTTTATAGTTCCTCCTTTGGTCCAATGGATATTTGCTTAAGCATAATTTTTATTTCAGCTGCAAGCAATAGTGTAAATACAGCAAAGAACATAAAAAAAGTAATCTGAACATTTACTGCTGCAAGATTTGTAGTTGATATTTTAACAGGCAAGAGTCCGTAAATAGCCCATGGTTGACGGCCAACCTCTGCTACAACCCATCCTGATTCCTGGGCAATCAATCCTAAGAGGCCGGATATCAAGCCAAGGGGAAGCAGCCATTTCTTTTCAGCAATAGTCCCTTTGAGTGAATAAAAAAGAAAAGCAGCAAAAAGAAGAGGAAAGAATGTACCTAAAGCCACCATAATATGAAATGAATAGTATGGGATGGCAATCGGCGGAACTGCTTCTTCCGGTTTATCAAGATACCCGTAGCCGATATAGTCCTGGTTTTTTTTAAATTGTGCCAGGGCAAGCTCTGCTTTCTGGTTATTGTTTTCTTTGCGTGCCTGTTTAAACTCTGCAAGGTCATTTATTGCTTTTTTGCCTTTAGCTATTTTTGATGCGACACTTTCTATGCCCTGCTCTTTATTACCATATACAAGGTCGTCAATCCCGGGTACAAATGAGTCAAGGGAACGATTTGCCAAAAGAGAAAGAGCCCATGGGATTTTAACTTCCACAAGAAAAGGGTCCTGATCATCGCCAGGTTGTTTAGAAGGATTGAGAATTCCTGCCGCAACAATGGGAGCTCTTGTTTCGCCTTTATATAAACCTTCAATGGCGGCAAGCTTCATTGGTTGTTTCTGGGCAACTTCATAGGCAGCTTCATCTCCGGTAAAAGCAACATAACTTGAGGCAAGTAATCCAAAAACAGAAGCCACAATAATGGATCTTTTTGCCATTTGAAGATGTCTTCCTTTTATTAGAAACCAGGAAGATATTGTAAGTACAAAAAGGGATGCAAATAAAAATCCGGAACTTGAAGTGTGAACAAATTTAGACACTGCAACAGGATTGAAAACAACTTCAGCAAAGTTGTGCATTTCAAACCGTGCTGTTTCAGGATTAAATAGCATGCCAACAGGGTTCTGCATCCAGCCATTGGCAACAAGAATCCATATAGCAGAAAGGTTTGAACCTACAGCTACCATCCATGTAGAAAAAAGATGAAATTTCTTTGAAACCCTGTTCCATCCAAAAAACATGACTGCAAAAAAGGTTGCTTCAAGAAAAAAAGCAAAAATGCCTTCAATGGCAAGAGGCGCACCAAAAATATCTCCAACTATCCATGAATAATTAGACCAGTTTGTTCCAAACTGAAACTCAAGAATAATTCCTGTTGCAACTCCAATTGCAAAATTGATCCCAAACAGAGTCATCCAGAATTTTGTAAGGTTCAGCCATTCTTTATTGCCTGTGCGTACATAAATAGATTCAAAAAAGGCACACAAAAAAGAAAGCCCAAGTGTCAGTGGTACAAATATCCAATGATACATGGCTGTAAAAGCAAATTGTGCTCTTGCCCAGTTCACCATACTCAAATCAATATCCATAATTAGTTTGTCCCCCTATTAAGTAAAATCGGTTAAGTAAAAATTATTTGTTCAAGGAAGCATCCCTTGTAATTTGTTCAAGGACATAACTTCCTTTTTGTTCGTCAGTCTGGAATTTTGTATTTAAAAAGTTGGGAAA
>JAIOSM010000229.1 GCA_021107575.1 Desulfobacteraceae bacterium
CTGACTACGTCAGTTCCTTATTCCGGCGCCTTGCGCCAGAACAAGGAACTGGACCGGTCACCTTGAACCGCACAATCAAACTGCGTTTGCTTGCACGCTCCCCGGAGCCGGTCAGCACCGCGATTATATTTTAGAAGTATCTCAACAATCATGAAATGGAAATAAATTAAATCAAGAGATCTCTTTAACGGATTTGTGTTTTTTGCTTTTTTAAAAGTAAAGTCGGGTCACGGATTGGATTATTATACTTCTGGAAATGGTTATCAGCTAAATTATTGGTGTATTAGCTTTTTTTCTTGATATTGCGAAGTTATCGCTGAAAAATCTGGTATAACATATAACAAAATGGACATTATCTCAGCTAATGAATAGAGTGTGCATGAATAATGAACGGAGGCATTATATGAAATTTTCTTATGGAATAGCAGCAGTACTAACCATACTGACTTTGGTAGGTTGTTTTTCAAAACAACCATCTGTACCAGCACAATCTTCATTTAACAGTCGATATGAAAAATTAAATAAAAAATATAAGGCAATTGCCAATGATGCGAAACAGAATATAGAAGAAGATAATCTTAAAAAAGCTTTATTCGAAGAACTCCAGCTTGCTATAAAGAATGAACTTAATAATGGTAGAAGAATTGAAACAAATACATCTGCAGGAGCCAACAATAAATATTATAATAATACCATTAAGCTACTTAATTTTTTAAAAGAAATGGCTAAAAACAAAAAGCCACTTCAATCAATAGTAAAGACACATATTTCAACAAATTTAAAAGAAAACCATATTGTCAGATACTTGACATATAAAGAATACAAGAATCATAGTGAGGAGGGTTGGAGAACATATAACAACGGAATGGACCTTCAGATTCAAACGTATATGTTCAAGGTTTCATTAGGGGAAAGATTCCATATTGAACCAGTTCTTATTTGGGATAATCCTACAGAATTAACAATTAAACTTTGAGGAGCCAAAACATGGTTTTACGTATTTGGAACACTGCTATACTCCTCTCATTATGCGGTCCCCTTGGACTGTGGTTTTCTGATTTTTATCCTCCCACTGGAACTACCTTCTTATTTAATGCAGTTCTATCAATTACAATTGTTGCGATAGGAAGTGTGCTGGCAATGACTTCTTCCAGCAAGGGCGACTTGGCATTGAAAGTTGGTAGAAAATATTTATACGCTAGTATAGCTTTTATAGTTTTGTATGTTATCATTTATTCTTTTGGTTCAATAACAGTTTTTCAAAAACAAAATGGTATAATGACGCAGCATAGAGTTGCAATCGGGTATGAACTTAAAAAAACTATGCCAAAAGGAGATCCACCTAAAAAGTTAATTAAAAATTTTTTCCCCCCCTCAAATATTTGGACTAAAAAAAGCATTCTTATTACTAATGGTGCCCTGACTGCGACCTATAATCTTTCATTTTTTTTGATGACTTATGGACTAATTCTTATTCAAAAATCAAAATTAGTTTCCTCCAAAAAAGGAAAAAAAATATGACTTCTTTCAAAATCTTCTTTGCAATAATATTTTTATTTGGAGCCTCTCTGTCAGCTTGTAGTTTTTCACAAACCAGTAAATTCGATGAAATTCAAATTACAACCTATCCTTCAATTCTTGATAGTAAACATGGTATTGGAACAAAAACTACAAGATCGATTTCTGGACTCTTCATTGGCATTAGCAATTACAATCCAGAAAAAAATTCAGAGTATTCGACCGCTGCCCATACAATCAGTGCCGCTCTCGTTTATTCAGTCTTCAGCGAGGGTGCTCTCAATGTAAACAATAGTTCCACTATCACCCAATCAAGCATATTTGCAAATGAGCTCACTTTATCTACTGGAGATAACAACATGACAATGTTGGCTGATCTTCGGGCCTCACCACTTGCAGACAAAGAAACTATGAAAAACTTTATAGGTTCTATCAATAAGATACAATCAACTAATAGATATCTTCGTAATTATAATTCTGACTTCTCAGAATTAAAAAAAGACGGTACATTTGGATATTTCGGTAAAGGTGAGTATGTTACAAAAAATAGAGTCATGAAAGCCTTGAAAACACACCTAAGCGATTTTAAAAATAATGTAATGAACAACAAAGAGATGATATTTATACTTTATGTATCAGCTCACGGGACAATGGAAAAAAGTGGAGAATCTTTTATTATTCCTGCTGATGGTATTTTAGCTAATAACGAAACATTAATTGGATATAATGAGCTGCTAAATGAAATATATGAAACTCAAAACGACCTAATATATAATGAAAATGTTAAAGGGATCCCTCAGCTCTTAGTTATCATCGATACTTGCCGAAGCTCAAATCAAACTTGGGAATGGACTAATCCTAAATCGTTTAAAGAAAACATTCCGAAGCCGCCTATAGGTGTTAGCGTATTGCTAAGTTCATCTCCAGGTGAATATGCATATCATTGGGAGAATATTATTAAACATGAGGTTGAGGTCATCAAGAGTGAAGTTTCAGGTTATTCAGTCTTTATGAAAAAAAAGAAACCATTGCTTCCAGGAAAATATAATATAGAATTTGCTTCAAAGATGAGTGTATTACCAGTTGCTATTTTTGCAGCGAAAAAAAATATTTTGTCTTTATTATCAGAGAACCAAGATAGAGTCATTGATATAATGAATCAAATCAGACAATTGCGACAAAAGCTGAATGATTCTGAGTTTTATAATAGAGTGACCACACAGATGTTAAAACGTAACAGAATATCGGAATTTGATATTGTCAATGATAGAATATTAATTACCAAAAATAATTTATTAAACTCTATAGAAGAAACTATGCCTGAGCTATTAAATGAACTTCAAGTGCCTGAGAGAGAGAAACAAACCATACAACGGTTTGATAGTAATTCAATACTCCATTTTAAAAAAGGAGCGTATGTCTTTGACGACCATATAATGTCAGTTTTTAATAAAAAAGAGCCTCACAACTTTATTCCTCCTGATAGTAAATGAAAACATTAAAAAAACTGACAATTGTTTTCTCTGTTTTATATTCAAAAAGAGGATAAGTAGTTTGTTTACAACGGGGGTATTTCATCGCGGTTAAGATTGTATAGCTGGGTTTGTAAGACTTCCGAAAAATTAAGGCCTTGTCATTGCTACGACAAGCAGAGACGGTAAATGCAGATCAAACCTTGTTTATTGATTTGCAAATGTTCAACAACGAACACACACCGGATTTCACCGGTGATGTTCAACTGAATCGGTCAATCTTATGGGAACTTGGAGAAAAATTAATAATGATCCTCTCACAAAGAACTGGAGGCTGAGTTAAGTTGTTTTTAGGAATATTAAACAAGAAAAATGAACCGGGCAACGCCGGTTATTTTCAAAGTTCACGGCTGCACCTCGATTAAAACCAAATTTTAATTTTTATGTGGCAAATTACCATTTGTTTATGCTATTCGATTATAGTATTCAAAATGATACTATTCTGAAAAGGGAAAACAATATTGGCTGAAAAGAAGCAAATCGAAATTTATCAAAGCGATGACGGGCAAACACAAATTCAGGTTCGTTTGGAACAAGATACTCTCTGGCTTTCTCAAGTCCAAATAGCAGATCTTTTTGGAAAGAATTCAGATACCATTGGTCTACATTTAAAGAATATTTACAAAACAAGGGAATTAGATAAAACTTCAACTACCGAGGAATCCTCGGTAGTTCGACAGGAAGGTAAACGCCAGGTTCGTCGAAAGATTAAATTCTACAACTTAGACGCAATTGTTTCTGTTGGCTACAGGGTTAATTCAAAAAAAGGAACCCGATTTAGAATATGGGCTACCCAGCGTCTGAAAGAATACCTTGTTAAAGGTTACAGTATAAATCAACAACGCTTTGAACAAAATGCTGTCGAACTTCAGCAGGCAATGCTATTAATTCAAAAAGCTGCACAATCTCCTTCCATGGCAACGGATATGGGACGAGGACTTGTGGATATTCTCAGTCACTATACGCAGACCTTTCTCTGGTTGCAACGGTATGATGAAGGATTGCTTAAAGAGCCTAAAGGACAGCCTGGTGGAAGATTAGTGGCACCGGAAGATGCAATGATATCTTTAATTGAGCTCAAGGAACAGTTAAAGGCTAAAGGTGAGGCTTCTGACTTGTTCGCAAACCAATCTCGTTCAGATAGTCTTGCTGCAATATTTGGAAATCTTGATCAAAGTGTATTTGGTGATCCTGCGTACCCAACAATTGAGAGCAAAGCCGCACATTTATTATATTTTGTAGTTAAAGATCACCCCTTTACTGATGGAAACAAACGAAGTGGTGCATTTTTATTTGTAGATTTTTTATATCGAAACGATCGCCTATTAACTAAAAATGGTCATCCTGTTATCAATGATACCGGTCTGGCAGCACTAACACTTCTGGTTGCCGAATCTGACCCCAAACAAAAAGACACGCTGATCAAATTGATAATGAATTTATTGTGCAAAAAAAAATAATCCGCAGAAAGAAATTTTTTTAACAACTAAAATGCTGCGGATGATACCGCAGATTCTTGAGTTAACCAGGACACCGGGTGCGATAAGATGTCGCTTTTAATACTGTTAGACAATGGGGTTTGCCCAAAAATTAGTTCACATTCTTTTTGCACAATATGGGTTTTTGCAAACAGAATATGTGAAGTTATTTTTGAACGATCCCTTTTTGCATGCGTTTACCCTGGATGTTGATGCAGATGTTGACACACGATAATCAGTTTGACA
>JAIOSM010000344.1 GCA_021107575.1 Desulfobacteraceae bacterium
GGCACAGCCTGATGGGGTAATGAACTGGGCATTAACGCCAAAGCGACCCAGACCTGCTATATATCCCAGATGCTTATGGGACCACCGTGCCATCAGTGTCTTAAAATCAAAATTATGTGTTGATGGGATAAGGACAGAATTATATCCAGCATCCTCAAGAAATATTTTTATCTGTCCACACAAATTGTTAATCAATGAATTAGTTGATTCGTAGGCAAGCCCCCAGTTCCTGCAGGGAATGTCCTTTTTATGATTTTCCCTGGCAAGGTCTTTAACAAAAGGAACAAAAAAAACAATCACCGACTTAGCAGTTTCCAGAAGATCCTCTGGAAGAGCATGATCATCTGCTGCAATTTCAGGTAAAATATTAAAGCGTTTATCTGCCTTTGCTGTGACTGATAAAGGTGTCCGCCAGATATCTTTTTCTCCTGTAGCTTGAGAGTAATCTGCCACATATTTTTCAATCAATGTTTTTATATCGCCGGATGTAACAGGTATGGTCATAATCCCCTCTAATTATCATTTACTAAATCAAAACATCAATCTATCATAAATCACTTCAAAACAATATGGATTCTTTGAATCTTTAATGCTTAATCGAAAGCCAGACAACACCCGCTATAACAAAGAGCGCTCCTAACATCTGTACAGAGGTCAGTCGCTCTCCTAATAAAAACCAGGCATAGACTCCTGCAAAAATGATTTCTGACATTACAAAGATACTTGCTGTCCCGGCCTGGATATATTTCATACCCAGAAGATATAAAGTAAATGCTCCAAATGTAGAAATTCCGATAAACCCGCAAAAAGCAAAAATAATTGTTGGATTCAATGGCAGAGGGTGGCTGGTAAAAGGTTGGAAGGGCAGCAGCATAATAGATGCGACACCAAATGCAATAGTAAGACATGCAGTTGCACCATATTTTGACACCAGATTCTTACCGCACAGGCTCCAGCCTGCATAGAAAAGCGGTACGGTAAATCCCGCCATAAGCCCGGCCGTATTGGTATGTTCAAGGGAAAAGACATTTATACCCGAGGCCATGGCAGTACCTGCAAAAATAATAATCATTGATACAATTTTTTCTCTGGTCAGTTCTTCTTTCCAAAGATGAAAAGCGGCTATAGCCACCACAGCAGGCATTGCTGCCTGGAGAACTGTAGTAACAGCAGCACCGTTAAGCATAACACTTTTATTGTAAAATATGTGAAAGCCACCCAGAAAAAAGCCCATGGCAATAAGCCAGGGCAGGTCATTTCTCTCAATTTTCAACTTCCGGGGGTTGGTCAAGATAGTGAACAAAAACAAAGTAATAAATGCTGCGAGGTCCCGCCAGAAAGCAAGGGATACTGATGTACCTTCCGAATTTTCAAGAATAATAGTTACAAAAATACCGGACATGCCCCAGGCTGAAGCGGCTGCAATAACCAATGCAGCGCCAATGGCTGAGGTATTTATTTGTATAGGCCGCTCAAGCATCAGCGTTTTGTATTGCTTTTTCCCACAGCATAAAAGATTCAACATTTTTTAATGTATGATCTGCATATTTTGGATTTCTTTTTTCTGCAATTTCACGTATTCCTGCCATTGCTGCATTGTCAGAAGGAAAATATAACGGACGAATAAATTGATTTTCCGGATCATTGGCAAAAACTTCAAGGCTTTTTCTTTCCATTTCACAGTCTTTAATAAACTTTTCCTCGGAAAAATAATTCAGACTGCCAAGAGCGCCCAGAGAATGACGCAGGATGTGTACTCCGTATTTTCTCAAGGTATCGCGACTTTGTGCAGATTCAAGCACAGCCTGATCATTCACTTCAGTGATACTTGTACTTCCTCCTGACTGGGCAGACGGAAATTTTGTTATCCACTGGTTTACTCTTGCCATGGCTGCATTGATCAATGGCTGTGTTTTTGAACTATAAGACAAATCGCCACCAGCTTCATCCACTCCCGGTATTCCGCCATGAATACATGGGACACCCGGGTTTATGGTCTGAGCCAGTATCATCATGAACATGACCTGGGCATGTATCTGTGTTAACAGGGCTTCAGGGCTGCCTGGTCCTGCAGAGCCTGCGATCGTTAAATCAAGGAGCAGAAGGTTAACTCCTGCCTCAGCACTCCTGATAAAAGGTTCCACCATTGTATCCATGGGGGCAAGGGAAGTGATCAGGCTTGTACCGTCCAGCCAGTCATCCTTGCCCTTTAAAAAGACCATTTCATCATCTGCAAAACTTTTTGCAGCTGTCATTTTTAAGCCTTTAAATCCCTCATCCATACATTTTGCAACTTCAAACCCGGTTATACTTTTATCCGTTGCCACAGGCAGGGAAAATATCTTAATCACATCAGAATTTTCACCCACAACATTGACAATTTTCTGGAATTCTCCTCCAGTTGCAGATCTTAAATCGTCTTGGCCAGGTCGTTTTAAAAAAGGCGGAGTTGCACCGGTACCAAAAGCATTTTTCCCCGGATCTGCCGGCATATTCCTTTCCACTTTTTCAAGACAGGCTTCAATATAATCTCGTTTCAGGGGCAAAAAAACTGCTGTATCGCTTTCAAAATCAACTGCATCAGCCTCCATGAGAATATCCATCAGGCGCTGATTTTCTGCTATGTTAACTCCAATATCAGTCAGAACTTTTTTAGCATTCTCATCAATACGTTGATATATCTGTTTTTCTTTTATGAGTTTATCCATGACAGCAAGTCTTTTTCGAGCAACTTCAGCTTCCTTTGAATCGGAAAAATGGCTTGTGATTTCTGTGTATGATTCTTTTGCAGATTCAAAATTATAATCTGCTTCATTTTTCTTAGCTGATCTTAAAAAATCTACAACCTGTCCACTCATATATAATCCCCTTTTGCCCTGTCAATCAGTTGCTTCATCAATGATTTCTGCGATATCCTTGACTGGTATCTGTTTATTGGTTTCCATAATGCCGTCATTGAGCATGGTTGCACAAAACGGACATGCTGAAGCAACCATTGTTGCACCTGATTCCACTACCTGATTTGCACGTTCATTATTGATTCTTTTTCCAATGGTTTCTTCCATGAACATCCTAGCACCGCCGGCACCGCAGCAAAATCCTTTAGCTTTTGATCTGTCCATTTCAACCAAACTGCCGGTATTGGCTTTTTTCAAAATGTCTCTGGGAGATTCATAGATATTATTCCACCGGCCAAGATAGCAGGAATCATGAAATGTAAGCTTCCCAAAATCCTTTGCATTGATCTTCAAGCGCCCTTCTTTTATCAAGGTATCGAAATAATCAGCTGTGTGAACCACTTTATAATCAGCGCCAAAATCAGGATATTCATTTTTAATCATGTTGTAGCAATGAGGGCAGCCGGTAAGGATCATATCAAATTTATACTGGCTTAAGGTCTCTACATTCTGCTGGATCATCATCTGAGCCAGGTATTCATTCCCTGCCCGCCTTGCCGTATCACCATTACAGCTTTCTTCAGGTCCCAGAATTGCAAAATCCACTCCTGCCTTATTTAATATACTGGCAGTAGCCAGGCTGATCTTTTTACCCCTGTCATCAAACGATCCTGCACATCCAACAAACCAGAGTACTTTGGCTTTTTGTTTTTCAGCCATAATCGGAACATCTATATCTTTACACCAGTCAGCTCTTGAATCAGCAGAAAAACCCCAGGGATTAGCCTGGTTTTCCATATTATTAAATGTTTCCTGCATTTCAGTTGGGAAATCTGCTTCCATCAGCACCTGGTACTTTCTCATCTCAAAAATAAAATCCAGGTGCTCATTGTTCACAGGGCAGATATCTTCACAGGAACGGCAGGTGGTGCATGCCCACAGGACATCTTTGCTGATCTCAGAGTCTTCCCTTATAATGGGCAAAATTTCATGCTTTTTATCATTTAAAAGCAAATCTGACTGGTTTAAAAGGTCAACCTTAAAATCATGAATGATCTTCTTGGGAGATAAAGGTTTGCCAGTATTGGATGCCGGACAGAGTTCCTCGCAGCGGCCGCATTCTGTACAGGCATAAAGATTTAATACATTATGCCAGTTAAATTCACTGACCTTACCAAGTCCGAATGTTTCTGCTTCTTCATTCTCAATATCAGTTTTTACAATGGCTTTTTCCATACCCATACGCTTAAAAAAAACATTGGGTGCAGCAGCCAGAAGATGCAGATGCTTGGAACCCGGAATATAAATTAAAAAGCCCAGGATAGTACCGATATGAATATAATAAAAAATCTCATATCCAATCAAAAGGCTGCTTTGGGATAATGCTCCAAGGTTGAATACTGATGCAAAAATTCCTGATATCGGGAAGGCACCGGCATAGCTGAATCCATCTTCCCCAACAGCTATTAATGTTTGGAATGCATTGATAAAATGAAAGGAAATAATAATTATGGACGTAAACAGAATAATCAGATTTGCATCCATGCCCATGGTCAGATAGTCAGGCTTGAGCACAAGCCTTCTGTAAATAGCATAGGCGAATCCAACCAGAACAAAAAAGCTCAGAATATCAGCTACAAATAAGTAGCTTGTGTAAATTCCCGGAAATATATATCCAACATGAAAAACAGGAATCACTCCTTGGATCATCAATTCAAAAGAATGGGGCTGAATGGCAAGAAAACCAAAAAAAATCAATGTATGGGCCAAGCCAGGCGCAAATTTTCGCCTGACATTTGTTTGCCCTAAAACATCAGTAAAAACAACTTTTACTCTTCTTGCTACTTGATCAAGAAAAGGTTTTGGTTCACCATCCACTGCCATCATTATTTTATAAAGCCTGGTAACTTTTTTAAAAAAATAACCAAAGGCTCCAATCAAAGCTAAGAGCATAAATACAGATTTGAAGATTAAATAGTTTCCCATTTCTTAAGATATCCCAAAAAAAATTGGTTAAAGCTTTTCAGTTAATACCGGGACAACATCAAAAATATCTCCCACAATTCCATAATCACACTTGGAAAAGATGGGTGCATCTTTATCTTCATTTATAGCCACAATCACTTTCGATGTTTTCATACCGGCAAAATGCTGGACTGCCCCTGAAACTCCACATGCAATATAAAGTTTAGGGCTTACAGTTTTACCAGTCTGACCCACCTGCATGGAATGAGGGGCGAATCCTGCATCAACAGCAGCCCTGGACGCTCCTACAGCTGCACCGAGTTTTTCAGCGCACTCTTCAAGCATTTTATAATTTTCAGCAGCTTTAATTGCCCTGCCACCTGTGATTACAATGGGTGCTTCAGTCAAATCAAGCTTACCTTTGCCACCTTTTTTGGTTTCAGTAATCTTTATAAGCTTAGGATCTGCCGCATCACTTGAGAACTCAATGACTTCTCCTGCTGCAGGTGCTGCCACAGGTTCAATGGAATTGGGACGAATGGTGCATAAAAGAACATCCCCGTTTACTTTAAGTGTGGCTAAAGTTTTGCCGGAAAAATGTGATTTTTTTACTTGTTTTTCTGCAATATTTACCTCGACACAATCTGACACAAGAGGTTCATCTATGATTGCACCAATTCTTGCAAACAGATCTTTGCCTGTTGAACTTGCAGTTCCCAAAAGGGTTTCAAAATTATATTCTTTTATGGTTGCTGCTATAGCTTCAGCCTGCAAATCAGGGCTTGATGAAAAGTCATCTTTTGCTGTAATACTGACAATTTTTGAAGCACCGTATTCTGCAAGTTTGTCTTTATAATCTGCTGCATCAGAGCCCAAAACCAGGGCATATATCTCTTGTCCTGCCGCAGCAGTCATTACACCCAAACTTGTCTCTTTTATTGTATTATTTTCAATTTCGATTAAAATTCCTGCGTTACCCATATCATTTTCTCCTTATAAAACCTTTTCATCCTCTTTAAGAATCCTGACAAGTTCAGTCATCTGCGCGTCCACAGACCCTTCAAGCATATTTGCTCCGGATCTTTCAGGCACGGCTTCAAGTTTTTCAATTACCACTTTTCCGTTAGACGCATCAATACCAAGGTCTGAAAGCTCTATTTCTTTTATCTCTTTTTTCTTGGCTTTCATGATGTCCGGGAACTTAGGGTATCGTGGTTCATTTAATCCTTTTGTGGCACCAACTACACAGGGAAGACTCATTTCAATAACCTGCCTTTCCCCGCCGCCGGTCTCTCTTTCGGCAATTGCTTTACCGCCATTAACGGTCAGGGTGGAGACTTCGTTAACAACAGGCATGCTCAAAGATTTAGCAAGGCGATACTGGGTCTGAAAACTTTCCGTATCAACAGATCCCTTTCCAGTAAAGATCATATCAGGCAGTCCATCCTGTTCCATAGCAGCTTTTAAAGCCTTGGCTGTTAAATCACTGTCTAAAAACTGACCTTCTGTTTTAACAAGAATTGCCCTGTGTGCTCCCATGGCCATGGCACTTCTGATGGTTGCTGATGCAGCTTTTTTGCCCACTGTGACAATGACCACTTCACCACCGTCTTTTTCACACAGGCTGACTGCTTCTTCCACACCATAGTCATCATAGGGGTTGGACACAAACTTAATTTCTGAATCTTCAAACCCGTTGTCTCCAGCAAGTTTTATGGTTGCTGCAGTGTCAGGTACATGTTTGACGCATACGCAAATTTTCATAATATTTTTCCTTCTAACTCTTCATTCTCTCATTTTCAGGATCATAAAGCGGCATGGCGACGACTTCTGCACTCCTTGCCCGTCCTAATATTTCTACATCCATTGTTGTTCCAGCCTTGGCAAATTCAGGCTTAATATATCCTAAGGCAATACTTTTTTCCACCCTGTGGCCGTAGCCGCCGGAGGAAGTCATGCCGATGCGTTCACCGTCCTTTAAAATCGAATTATATCCCCAGGGATCTGAATCTGTTGCTTCAACAACAAGGCAGACAAGTTTCAGAGGAATTCCCTCTTCTTTTTGTTTAAGAACACCCTGCTTACCTATAAAATTTTCTTTATCCAGCTTAACAGTCCAGGCCACATTGGTTTCAAGAGGAGTGTGATGAAGGGTCATCTCACTCTTCCAGGCAAGATATCCTTTTTCAAGGCGCATGGAATCCATGGCATGCATACCGATTAATTTAATATCAAAATCTGCACCTGCTTCCATCAAAGCGTTGTAAATTGCAATCTGCTGCTCAATGGGATGAAAAATCTCAAAACCCAATTCTCCCACATAATTCATGCGGTTGATACGGCACTTTGCCCGACCCACATAAATTTCCTGGCTGGTAGAAAATTTAAAAACTTCATTAGATACATCACCATAAACTATTTTTTCCAATACCTTGCGGCTATCAGGCCCTACAAGGACCAGGCAACCCATCTTATAAGTAAGATCATCCATCAGAACAGATCCGTCAGTGGGAAGATTGGTAAGCATCCAATGCTGATCATGCTTTTTCCCCACACTTGCTGTCACACAGAAGAATTCTTCCTGGTTAACTCTGGTAATGGTCATGTCTGACTTAAAATTTCCATTAATATCAAGCATGGGGCTTAAGGCAATACTTCCATCTTTTGCAGGTACTTTCTGGCAGGTCATATTATTGAGCCAGGCTTTAGCGCCTACTCCTGAAATCTTTGTTTTAGCAAAACGGGTGAGATCAATTATACCCACCTTGTTCATGGCATGGCGGCATTCATTGCCAACATGTTCGAATGCATTGGAACGTCTCCATGATGGTGTTTCATAAAGGTCTTTACCTTCAGGCGGAAAATAGTTGGGACATTCCCATCCATAGTAGTCTCCGAATACAGCATTTGCCTCTTTCTGGTATTCATAAATCGGGCTTGTTCTGTTAGGTCTTGCAGCATCTCTGAACTCATTGGGAAAAAAAGTAGAATAAAGTCTTGGATAGATATCTGCAATTTTTTCATGGTTGTATGCCCAGTTGGCATGGGAGCCAAATCGTCGTGAATCAACATGCCATAGATCAATTTCCGGCTCACCATTCATAATCCATCCGGCAAGATAATGTCCAATGCCGCCAGCCTGAGTAATACCAAAACTGTAACCGCATGCCTGGAAAAAATTCTTTAAAGGTGATGCCGGACCAACAAGGGGATCACCATTAGGTGTGTACGTAATAGGACCTGCTGTCACATGTTTGAATCCGGTATCTCCCAGGATTGGGAACCTTTCCATGCCTGCTTCAATACAATCAGCAATATTATCAATATCTGGATTCAGCTCCTCCTGGGCATAATCCCAAGGGACACCATTCTTTTTCCACTGCCGTCCATTTGCCTCGTACATGCCTAAAATCAAGCTATCCATCTCCTGTCTAAGATAGACGGATTTATCAGGGTCGCGAACCAGGGGAAGCATAGTATCTCTGTCTTCAACTGCATTGATTTTCTCATAAAGAATGTGGGTATGGGCAATGGCAATTGAAGGAATCTCAATGCCAACCATTTTTGAAACCTCAGGAGCCCAGAGCCCTGCTGCATTTACTACATACTCACAAGTGATATCGCCTTTGTCAGTTTTAACTATCCACTCGTCGGATTTTTTCTGTTCAATGCCGGTAACCATGGTATGAAGGTTAAGCTCTGCACCATATTTTCTGGCACCTTTTGCCATGGCCTGGGTCATGGAGTTGGGATCAACATCCCCGTCATCAGGCCAGTAAAGGCCACCTAAAAGTCCATCTGTATTCAACAAAGGATGGAGTTCAACCATCTCTTTCGGTGTTACAAAACTTACATCATTCCCAAGACAGCGGTTCATGGAATAGTAGTATCCAAGCTCATCCATTCTGCCAGGATTGTCTGCAGTTTTAATAGACCCTGTTGTATGCCAGCCAGTAGATTGTCCGGTTTCCTTTTCCAGCTGCTTGAATATTTCAATACTCTTCATATTTATCTGAGTACAATAATAGCTTGGGTGGTAAAAAGATACATTTCCCGCAGCCATCCAGGTAGAACCTGAAGTTAATTCATGTTTTTCAACCAGAACAACATCTTTCCATCCATATTTTGCCAGGTGATATGCGATGCTGACACCTATGGCGCCGCCACCAATAATCACTGCTCTTGCATTAGTTTTCATTGTTTGTAAGTCTCCTTTTCAATCAACCTTTTTTTAGAGGGCCTCTCTAGGCTCTCCCATTAAAAAAATAACGTAATACCTTGTTTTTAGGCTTTCTAATATTCATACCCCAAATTAATAAATTAATGAAGTTACCTGTAAAAACATTTTTAACGACATTCTTTCTGATGCACTTAGCATACCATTCTAAAAGATACCTTTTGCAATGCATCAATTTTGAACTGATTCTATGAAGCAAAACATTGATAGAACAGACTTTTTTATGAATTCCTCAAAAAAAATCAATTGTATTTAAAATTTGTTTTAGAATCATATTTAAAATATTCTAACTTTTTACTGTAAATTTTTTTGACACTTTTACAGTAAAATTTCTATCAACCTATCAAATAAAATTATCCTGTAGAATAATCCTGAGATTGAACCTGAAACTTTTTAAGTGCTTCACATATCATCTGTTTTTCAGTTGCAACCTGATTATCAACCAGATTTAAAGAAGCTTTAGGTAAATCTTGTTTTTCAATTAAAGGCATCTGCGTTTTTACAAAGGGAAAAATATGAGCAGAGAAATGGGCAAGAGAAATAAAACCCTTGATCGTGTCAGTCTGAAGAGTATGATTGAAACATAAAAAGAAAAACTTAGTATAAATGAAATAATTGTCCCTCAAAATTTTGAAAAAGGAGACTCTTTCTTAAAGTGAAAAAAAAATTATATGTAATTGCCTGTGCTGTTCTGGCCATTGATATAAAACAGAGTGCCAAAAGGCTAGGATTAGACATTGAATACAAATTCTTAGAAGCAGGGCTTCACAATAATCCAAAACTGCTCAAAGAAAAACTTCAGGCTGCCATTGATGAAATTTCAACCAGTGATTTATGTGCGCGCATTATCATTGGATACGGTATCTGCGGAAAAGGAACCATTGGTATACAATCGGGCTCAATTCCCTTAACTATCCCCAAGGTGCATGATTGTATCGCCCTCTTTTTAGGAGGAGATCAGGCATACAAGAATGAATTTAAAAAGTTCCCGGGAACATATTATCTCTCAGCAGGATGGTGTGAAGAAAAAACTGAACCCATATCCCAGAGAAAGCAATGGGCATATTTTGGTGATAAAAAACTTGAATTTAGTGATCTGGTTGAAAAACACGGTAAAAAGGCTGCCCAGCATACCTTTAATTTCTTAAATTCATGGCAGAAAAACTATCAAAGGGCGGCTTTCATTGAAACTGGTGCAAAGAAATCTTTAAAATATGAAAAATATGCCCGGGATATGGCTGAAGAATACAGCTGGAAGTATGATAAAATAACAGGAAGCCAGGACTTGATCGAAAAAATGATCACAGTTGACCATTCAACACCTGAAATTCTGTTTGTACCGCCTGAACATGTGATCGGGTTTGATGCCATACAATCCACGCTGTCTGCCAATCCCATTCTAACCATTAAAACCAGTGTGAATGATACCTCTCCTGTAATAGAAATTGACGATAAAAAAACTGATATTGATTCTTACATAAAAACCGGTTTAGGTATTGATGCTGGTGGTACATACACTGATGCTGTAATTTATGATCTTGTAAAAAAGAAAACTATCTGCAAGGCTAAATCGTTGACAACAAAATGGGATTTTACCATAGGAATCAACTCTGCTTTAAAAAAACTGGATCAGAAAAAACTGCATGAGATAGAGCTGGTTTCTTTATCCACAACCCTTGCAACCAATGCTATTGTGGAGAATGAAGGTCAGAAAGTCGGAATGATTCTGATGCCTCCATATGGTCTTGGCATTGATAATAATATACCCCACCAGCCGAAATCTGTTATTAAAGGACAGCTTGAAATCACAGGCAAACAAATCCTTGCCATTGATCCTGAAGAAGTAAGAAAGGTTGCTTTACAAATGGTTGAAAATCATGGAGTAACAGCCTTTGCCGTGTCCGGTTATGCAGGATCTATTAATCCTGAACATGAAATTCAGGTTAAAAATATTATTCATAAACATACAGGTTGCTTTGTTACCTGCGGCCATGAATTATCTGACTCCTTAAATTTCCAAACCCGGGCAATAACAGCCATGCTGAATGCAAGGATTATCCCTCGGCTGGCAGGTTTGCTGCTGGATCTTGAAAAAGTAATGGCAGCCCTTAGTATCCGAGCACCAATAGTCGTGGTGAAAGGAGATGGCACATTAATGAGTTCAACAATGGCCAAACAACGGCCGGTTGAAACAATTCTTTCAGGACCTGCTGCCAGTGTGGCCGGAGCAAAACACTTGACCGGGATTAAAGATGCACTGGTTGTGGATATGGGAGGGACAACAACTGACACTGCTGCTTTAACTGCAAATTCGGTAAGTCTAAATGAAAAAGGATCAAATATAGGCGGATACAGAACCCATGTTAAAGCCCTTGAAATTCGAACAACCGGTCTTGGCGGAGACAGCCTGATCGAATTTGAAAAAGGCGAATTTCTCATAGGTCCAAAAAGAGTTGCTCCCATTGCATGGCTGGGACAAATGTATCCGGGAACCAGGCAAGCCTTGAAATTCTTAAATCAGAACCTGAACCAACACACTGCTTCCACAAGAAAGATGCAAATTCTTGCCATTACAGGTTCCATAAAGCAGATTGAATTAACTCCTCTTGAGAAACAGGTTGTTTCCCTGCTGAAAAAAAGACCATATTCAATTGATGAACTTGTCATAAAAACCAATGTCCTCTCTGACAACAGCCTCCCCCTGAAACGCCTTGAAGAAAATTTTATCCTGCAACGATGTGGACTCACCTTGACAGATCTGCTGCATATAACAGGAGAGTTTATTAAATGGGATCAACATATTGCCAGAGAATACTGTGAAATGTTCTGTTTTCTATCAAAAAAACAGATGCCTGAATTAACCCGACATCTACTGGATATGGGAGTTAACCTGTTAACTCTTGAACTTTTAAAACGCCAGCTGGATGATGAGGTAGACCCTGAAGCCTTACACACCTGTCCTGTATGTAAAGTTCTGATTCAAAATCTGCTGACCCGTAAAAATGCCAATTATGAGGTCTGCATAAACCTTAAACGTCCTGTTATAGGTATTGGTGCTCCCATTAAATACTTCCTCCCCAAAGCCATAAAACCATTGGGCACAGAGGCTATTCTGCCTGAAGATGCAGATGTAGCAAATGCCATAGGTGCCATCACCAGCAGCGTTGTTGTAAAAAAACAATTGAGAATCATACCCGGAGAACAGACTGGATTTTTAGTGGAAGGAATTGCAGGAGCCCATCAATTTAAAGACTTTGACAATGCAGATTGTTTTGCCAGGGAAGAACTGATCAAAATAATCAGGGAGATGGGACTGGCTGCCGGAACCAGCTCTCAGAAAGTTGTGCTTAAAACAGAAGATCAGATCCCTGTCACTGCCGGTGGTGACCCGATTTTTATGGGGAGAACCATCTATGCAAGCTTAACCGGACGTCCTGATATTGTAATGTTATAGCCTGTTCAATCTCTAATAAAAAACAAAAGAACCCTTTTAATATCAACCGTTTTGGTAGTTTTGGATATCACACCAGGATGCCGGCGTGAGAGAACGGAAAGAGCCCAATGCATTAACAAGCCTTTCCTACGATTCCAGTATATTATGTTGTTGTTTGTCATCATCTTTATACATAGTTATTCATATTTTTCACACATGATTTTATACGCGGAATTAAATCCTGTTCAACCAACAGAGTCAGCGGTAAAGATTAGGAACTTCAGAATATTTACATGGGTTGCCCCTGATAAAAATACTTTTACCTTTACCTTTTTGTCTATTCATTGTATTCTCAATGTATGACTGTTTAAAAATATATAATAGAGAGGTTAACATGGCAAAAAATACAACAATATCTGTACGAATGGATGCAGACCTTAAAAATAATGCTGAAGGTATTTTATTTTCCCTTGGTTTGACAGCATCCCAGGCAATTAATGTTTTTTATAAACAGATCACATTTCGGAATGGCTTACCTTTTCCTGTGGAAATCCCTCAGAAAAAATTAAATGAAAATTCAAAGAAAGCACTGGGAGAAAAAAACCTGGATGAGTACAAAACATCTTCAGAACTCTATGAAGAACTAGGAATCTGATGAAAACATTACAGGTCACTAAAAGATTTAAAAAAGATGTAAAAAAGCTAAAAACTCAAGGAAAGAAATTAGGAAAATTGAAAGATATAATTGATGCCCTTTGTGTTGGGAATGAGTTGGAAACAAAATATAGAGACCACAAGCTGGTTGGCAATTATAAAAAAGTACGTGAATGTCATATCGAATCTGATTGGCTATTAATTTATGAAACTTCAGAACATATTGTCAAATTAAGAAGAACTGGTTCTCACTCCGAATTGTTCAAATTATAAAAAAAGCATAAGGACCCTTTTAATATCAACCGAATTGGTAGTTTTAGATATCACACCAGGACGCTGGCGTGAGAGACCCTCGCAACAAGGGAATTTGTTCATAATCCGGTTTCAAAAATCTCCAGAATATTCCTCACATTTCCCAGTAAAGTAAAAACAATAAAAAATTGTAAAAAATTCAAAAAGTCAGAGACAACAATTGTAATAACAACTTTTTCATACTGAATTGGTACGTAGACACAAGACCATGTATTCCAATTCAATGCTGTTTTTGTGTAAACTATTCCCCGTATCTCAAGGGACCGGAGGCGGACCGGAAGGTTTTCGCCCCCAATGTCGATGCCAAACTTTTTCAACTTTAGCACTTTAGCATATAATGAAAAATTGAAGTTGTGCGTGATGCTACTCATACTATATATTGTTGGGTGGAAAAATTACAAATATCACTACTGGTGAAAGTAACACTCTGTAAATTTGGGGGGGGGATTTGACTCCTGAGCGATTATACCATCATTAAACGCTGACCTGCTTCTATTTTCTTACGTATATATTATCCGGTACGTAACAAAACCTGATTTTTTTTATGTTTTCAAAATGTTACGCTTTGATCAATACTATTCAGGTGCTTTTAAAAGTTTAAGCAAATGCCAATTAATTTTTCAGGACAGGGAAGGCAAGATTTTGAACAAAAACATTTTGAAAATCCTGATTGCAGGCAAGATCCACGACTATAACCTTACTTGCTATCTGTATTGCTTTCTCAAGAAAAATCTTATCACACAAGACCATAATTGCACCGGCTCCGGCTGAATTCCCAGCAACTTCTATTTGACTCAGATCCATGGTCGGGATCATTCCCAATGCCATCATATCTTCTTTATCAAGAAATGATCCAAAAGCACCGGCAATGATAATTTTTTCAGCCTTTTCAAGTCCTGCTTCCTTTAAGAGAAATTCAATCCCGGTAATCAACGCCCCTTTGCCAAGCTGGACAGATCGGATATCTTTCTGGCTGATAAAAATTGCAGAGCCATCTTGAAAAGCATTATCCGGGGCTATATCATATTTTATTTTCCCAGAATCATCTTTGTTTAAAGCCAACAGGTTAATATTTTTTTTAAAAGCACCACCGGACTCTATGATTTTCTTCTGACACAATTGGGTCACAGCACTTATAACACCGGTTCCAC
>JAIOSM010000221.1 GCA_021107575.1 Desulfobacteraceae bacterium
TATATTTTGGAATTTCTCCTTTTGGGTCCAAATGTCTGGCAAGCCTTAAAGTACAAATAACATTTTTAGGAGAAATCCCCTCTTTTTTTATCATATCAACATCAAACTTCGCATTGTGTGCGACAAGACAATTTTCAGGATCATCGAGCAAGACAAATAATTTTTTCTCGATGTGACTTCCTCTAAAAATTGGTTTTTTCGCTACCATTTCATTGGTAATATGGTGCACGCACATAGCATTAATATCAATCTTTTTTTGGGGATTGAAAAATTCATTAACAATTTTGCCACCATCTATTTTGTAGGCTATCTGGCAAAGTCTATCATCTTCTTCCGTTCCAGTCGTTTCTGTATCAAGAAATACAAACAAATTTTCACCTATTATTGATATTGATTATTGCAATTACATAGCCTAATGTTCACTAAATTTCAATTTTAAAATGGAATTGACAGAAGTGTCAGTTATAATACCCGCCGGAAAAAATATTTATCGTTGATCACCAACATCTCAAAAAGCTTGATTTCTCTTGACTTACCTGATTCAGAGGGTATAAAAATATATAGATTCGGTAATTCAAAAAAAATTAATCAACATTATTAAGAATTCTTGGGGTCAATGTTATTGAATCATGATTATAAATATCCATTCACTTATATTCTTGGCTGGTCAAACAGTCGCTATGAACAGTTTTGTTTATGCAAAAGAAAATATTATTATCACCGTTATGGAAAATATGACACTACACATCATTCATCTAAAATAAATCAACTAAAAGATTTAACCTCACTGCCATTAGCTAAAGGCACAATTGTTCATGATGTGATTAAAGGTATATTGAGTAGACTCCAGAGAACTGAATCTCCTATCGATAAAGATCGTCTCAAGGTTTATGTTCATAAATTAACTAAGGAGTATTATGAAAAAAATACTTTTTCTGAACATCATTATAAGTCCCGGACTGATAATTTCATAGATGCTTTATTTGAAGAAGTCCATCAAAGAATTGTTTTGTTCGTAAACAGTTCGAGCTTTTCGTTTATATTAGAAAAAGCATTACCAGTAAAAAATGAATGGATCATTGAACCAGGGGGCCATGGCGAGACACGTATTGAGGGGATGAAGGCATACTGCAAAGTTGATTTTTTATTCCCAATTAATGGACACGTTTTTATTTATGATTGGAAAACAGGAAAGTCATCAAAACTTAAGCATAAAAGACAAATGATAGGATATTCTTATTGGGCTTCAGAGGCTCTTGGAATTTCAAAATCAAATATCACTCCTATAATTGTTTATTTAAATTCTGCTCATGAAGAGAACCCGATTAAACTATTTGAAAATGACATTGTTCATTTCCCTGAAAAAATTAAAACAGAAACAAGGCTAATGTACGATTATTGTACAAATATTGAAAAAAATATTCCTAAACCTAAAAGAGCATTTGAAAAAACTGATAAAATTAATATTTGTATGTATTGTAATTTCAGAGAATTATGTTTTAGTGATGAATAAAAAAGAACTTGGAGGTTCGCTATGTCATATGAATTACTTTTCACAAATTCATGGGTTAAAAATTCATATATGCTACCAAAAAGAATTCAAAAAAAAATACCGAATGCCTTAAAAAAAATTCAATTTGATCCCTATAATGGCAATGGGAAGTCTTTAAAGTTATCTAAGAGCCAAAGCCGGTATAGCAATTTATATAGATACAAGCTTCCCTCATATAGAATTTTTTATGCCGTTGGCAAGAATTTTTTAAGACTTTTAACCATTAGGGTACGAAATGAGGATACCTATAAAAAATTATTCTTTAACCAGCAAGATATGGATTTGCCTAAAGGAGATGCATCTTTTTCAGAGCCTAAAATAATTCCAACTACACATTGGGATGAAGCTGTTATTAGAGATGCAACAGCTTACGAAAAAGATCATATGGAAAAAGAAGAGGATAAGGATGATGAGAACGTTGGATTATATAATCTTGATTTTCTTAACCGATTGAATATACCTGAAAAATATTGGGATAAAATTATTTCATGTAAAGATGAAGAGAAACTAATTGAGTCTGATTTACCAGAAGAAATAATGCTTGAACTTTTAGGATGGGAGTATGAACCAATTGAAAAAATTATTGAAGAACCTGTCTATGAACTTCCATCAGCTGATGATGTTAAAAGATTATTAAAAGGAACTCTCAAGGGATTTTTATTGAAGCTTGATCCCGAGCAAAAAAAGGTTGCACAGAAAAGTTTAAAAGGTCCAACATTGGTAAAAGGAGGCCCTGGAACTGGGAAAAGCCTTGTCGCATTATATAGAATTAGGAACTTACTTACCCCTGAATCTCAACAAAGCATCTTTAATGAACAAATTCCGAAGATTTTATTTGTCACTTTTTCAACAACCTTAGTTGAGCATTCGAAACAATTGTTAACTCCATTAGTAGACGCTTTGATTGAAAATGTTACCATTAGCAGTTTAGATGCAATAGCTCGTCAAATTATTATTAAAAATGAAAATTTTTATAACCCAGCACAAGAAACTGAAAAGCATGATGCCTGCAATAAAGCTTTTCAATCACTCATGCAAGAGGAAAAAGGTGATAGGATTTTCATTATGAATCTTATAGGCCGGCTTAAAAATAATTATATTCTGAATGAATTTGATTGGGTAATTGAAGGTAGAAATATTTTATCCCTAAATGAATATTTAGATGAAAATCGGATTGGGCGCGGAACACCGTTACCTCAACGAGAGAGAACAATCCTTTGGAAGTTACATGAAAAATATATCGAAAGATTAAAACAAATTAATAAAAGCACATACAATACACTAAGGTGCAAAGCAATTAAATGTATCACTGAAGAAATTGATTTAAATGACTTTCTTTATGATGTTGTTGTTATAGATGAGGCACAAGACCTATCTCCAATAGCAATCAAATTGTGTTTAGCTCTTTGTAAAAATCCAGAAGGAATCTATTTAACAGCTGATGCCGGTCAATCAATCTATCAAAGAGGCTTTTCTTGGAAACGTATGGACGAGGCTATAAATATTCGTGGAAGAACAACCAGCTTAAAATATAATTACCGAAGTACAAAACAAATTGCTACTTGCTCTCTTCAGTTGTTACAGGACTCAGATAGCGGAGATCCTGATACCAGAGCATTGATACCTGTGAATGAAGGTCCTAAACCAAAACCATTCAGATGCTCAACTATCGATGAACAAA
>JAIOSM010000130.1 GCA_021107575.1 Desulfobacteraceae bacterium
CGATAAATAAATCTAGAATCTTCATACATTCCTAATGTCAATGATTCAATGACATCTTTTCCTATTTTTGTTATGCTTTTATCCATTAAACTGTTTATAAAGTGGTCTTGGAAACTTGATATTTAAAATAGAACGAAAAACCGGATGCTCAATGATGTATTCACCAGGGTCAAGTCTTGTCATCATATTTTTGTACACTGTTGGAATATATTTATAATCAGCTTTTGAAATTTCAATAGCATTTGTTCGTCCGTATGCATGTGAGGCACAATTCCCTTTAACCCTATCATGAATTGCACTTTTGAATTGCTCTACTGAAAACAAAATAATACCGAGAGACCGCCCCCTTTCAGAAATATCGATAATTTGTTTAAGAATAGGTGAATTCTTAGGTATATCTTTTGAAGCATATTTATTTAACTCATCAATAAAAACAACAATTTTTGATGGTATTTCCTTTTCATCTCTTTCTTCTTGCCCCAATTTCAATTCATATATTGCCCTTATCACATCACCAAAAACAAATGCTTGAGTGTCTTCGTCTAATTTTGCAATGTCAATTACATGAATATCATTTTTCTGAATATCCCGAATAGATTCTCTTAACCTCACCTCATTTTTTTCAGGTACAACTCTTTGACTAAAAATCGAATTGTTTAAAGCTTTTGTTACAACCCTCTTGAATTTTCGCCAACTCATAACAGATATTTCTTTATCTCCCCCACTCTTTCCTGCCTTTGTAAATTCACTTACTTTATTAATAAATTGCGACCAACTTACTACTTCTCCAAAACCTCCTTGCTCAGTTATGATAAAGTTGATAATAGATTCCATGGTACCGGTAGAATCTTCAATATTAGAAAAAAGTAAATCCAAATTGAGTTTATCATCCTCAAAAACATATTTATATTTAAATGCTTTGTTTGTATCAATTTGAGCTTCAATATCATTATCCTGGCCATAACTATATGTTTTTGAATTTGATTGGTTAGAATAAGGATAATAATATTTAGCATTTTGAAAAGGGTCAGCAGAAAGACCTAACATTTCAGTATATCTTTCCTTTTCTTCGTTTGTTAAATCTTCATTGGGTTCATCTATGGCTAATAAATCTCTACCCTTTACATTAAACATGACAAAAGCAATAGAATCATCACTATCCATGTTTTGCAAATACTTCTCTTGAATGGCCTTCATTAAAAACATAGTATATGATGTTTTTGCTGCTAAACCTGAAATTCCTGAAATATTCAAATGAGCACCTTCAGGTCCAATTAAAAATTGGGAATTAAAATGAACCGGTAGTGAAATTTTATCTTCCGCACGATACATCTCAATATATCCACAGACAAGAGGGTTTTTGATATTTTTCAGACCCAATGCTTGTAAAACTTCTGTTTGATTAGCCAATCCGACCTTGCTTCCATCAAGTACGGGCGTATAAATGCTTTTATCATTACCTAAAACTTTTGCTTTAACAAAGTTCATCCCTATTCTGTGCATATTGGGCTCTGTTGCAGTATCCCCAAAATCGCTTGAAATAAAATTACTCAGATAGCTTGCTGAATCAGTAATATGAGAAATTTCTTCAATTATACCAAACGATATTGAATCTTCAATATGTTCGACTTTTACAACATCAAATGGATTTAGAATTCTTTGTTTGTTTGTCCAAAAATAGAATTCATCAATTGTTGTTGGTTTTTTCTCTGTTGCTGCTACTTTTCCAATTATTTTTGTCATATTAAACTCGCCATATTAAAATAAATTAATGAAATGTATATCACTGAGATATTTACTTTTAATGTAGCTTTCAGTCAGATACACTGGGTAAAGATGTTTAGCCCATCGATCATCCTTACCGTAACAAACAGGGTTTCTTTCATTAACAATATTTGCACTTATTAAATCAATCTCATCAGAATCCAGACCTTCTTCTTCTTGGATGTCTCGTACAAGTATTTTCTCAATTTTAAGCACACCATCAAATGGACTTAAAGTTTCACGAATTCTTATATACCAAACAGCAAATTTAACATCTGGAATCCTTTCAGTTTGATACATAAAAGCAGGGGTTCTATGATAAAGGTTTAATTCAGCGATTCTACGAGAAATATCTTTAACATCATTAGATAAAGCCTCTGGGTTAAATGCTTTTGAAAGCCCTATAACACAATCATAATTTGACTTAATCTGTGATAATTCTCTTGCCTCTCCACTTCTCATATATTCTAAAGAACCGTCTTTAATCAAAAATGAATTTTCATTTAGTTCTCGTGCTTTTACTAATTCAAATACTACTTTTTGTTCTAACGCCATCATTTCATCTTGTATCTCAGCTACGCCCCTATCTTCATATTTATCATTTTCTTTTAAAGTAGTATTTTTATAAGGTAAAATTTTATTAAATTTCAAATTTTGCTTTTTTAAAACGCCTTGTTCATTTAATTTTTTTATTAAATTGTTGAAAAACAAATCATCATTCCCAATGGTGGTTTGAGCATTTGCATTTTCAGGTAGTGAAATCACAAAAGGATTCTTTAAGAATACTGGTCTAAAGGTATGCTCATCTTCTCTTTCGCATACTGCCACTCCAATTTGACCCGCAATAATTGGATACAATCTCTTTCCGTAAGCTATGTCATCAACTTTGTACGTTCTACGGGATCCATCTAAAAAATACTTAAACAAGGGCTTACTGTTTTCACTTATTCTGTCAGCTAGTGCTTTAACTGATTTAGTTTTTGTGAGACTTTTGTCTGTTTCGCCTTTTTTCTTTACTTGGATGCCTTTTTTATCTTCATAATCTAATTGTGGAATCTCAACAGACTCAAAGCAATACTTATAAGACTTGTAATTCTTTCCATCTGTTTCTTTTGCAATAAAATCTAAAATTTTTTCCATATTAAAATTCAGCTGAAAGTGTGTGGGTGGAGGTTACGCTTTTTTGATTTTTTCGCATTAGGTTTACGCGTTGATAAAAACCAAATGTGCTATTTACA
>JAIOSM010000481.1 GCA_021107575.1 Desulfobacteraceae bacterium
AGGGGTTGTTTCAATTATAGTTTGTATCTCTTGAATAGAGTGTGAGTTTCTAAAATCATTAGGATAAAGTTGAATATTATTTTCTTTTAGTCCAGTAATTTTGGCTTTGCGCTGTTCAACAAGTTTGCTTGTGTTTTCATTAATGTAGATTGTCTTTCTTAATTCTTTCTAAATATTTAATTTAAATAACCACTTATAATTCAAAGCCTACTTTAAAATAAGCATGTAAAGTTAGCCTATTTTCAATTAAAATTCAAGATATTGTTGGATTATTTGTTATTATTCAAAAACAGGGAAAAAATAAAAACGATATGGAGAAATTATCCGGGATTATGAATGTTCAATATGCCCTTTAAAAATTACTGTAAACACTGTGCCTGAGCCGGGAACTGACTCACAATCAACTATCCCCCGATAATTATCGACCAGTTTGTGCACTATGGAAAGACCAAGCCCCGTACCTTCCTCCCGCGTTGTAAAAAAAGGATCAAAAATCGAGTCGATATTTTTTTCTTCAATACCACAGCCTGTGTCAATTATATTTAAATAGACCCGATCTTTTGCCGGTTGCTCCAGAATTACCTGAATTTCGCCTGCACTTTCCATTGCCTGGGCAGCATTAGTTAAAAGATTCCACATAATTTGTTTAAAATGTATTGGGTCAATTTTTATATTAATATTATTATCTAATCTTGTAACTACTTTAATGTTATCGTTATACTCTGGAGCATTTAAAAAGAGTTCAATAATTTCAGCAATTATAACATCTAATTTTAAAACTATTGCATCAGTTGTTTCGGGTTTAACAAACAAACGAAAATCATTAACAATACTGTGAAGTCTTTGTGTCTCTCTCAATACTATTTGCATCAACCTGTAATCTGATGATCTTGGTTCAGCATTTTCCTTTAAAAGTTGAATTGACCCGGACAAAGACGCCAGGGGATTTTTGATCTCATGTGTAATGCCGGAAAGCACCTCCTCCACGGCAGCCATTCTTTCAACTCTTCTAAGATGCCCTTGCGTAACCTTCAAGTCATGTTTTGCATTTTTAGCACTTAAAGCAAGCATTCCACTTAAAAGCGCAATTGCATAGCATGCCACAACAACAATAATAGTTTTAGCTATAATATAGCCCTGGTTATAAGCAGATGCCTGATACAATGTATTTGTAAAAATATTCAAGATTCCAAAATAATCAAGCCCGGCAACAATACAATATTGCAAACTTGAAACAGTAGCAATTATCAAACTCCCTTTATAAAAAACAAATATACTGGAACATATAATCACAATTAAATAAAGGAATGTAAAAATACTCTCAAAACTTCCAGTTACATAAATAATTGCAGTTACAAAAAATGTTTCAACAACTGCCCAGGAATAAATAAGAGATGAAGTTTGAACCCCTCTGTTTATCAGGACAGTGTAAATAAATGAAGATATAAAAATTAATATAGAAATAATATATAAGGAAACAAAAGGTTGGGTTAATAGAGGTATTCCTTTCCCAACACAAAATAAAAAAGTCGAGAAAACAAGAATTATAGCAAAAAGAGCTCTATATAGAAAGATCTTCTTTAAATCATTGTTAATGCTTTTTTCAATAGAAAACAAATTATAATTGCCAAATTTATTACAACTTAATACATATTAAAAAGTTTAATCTAAAATAAGTTGAAAATACTTTATACTTATTTAATTAAAACAATTTAGAGTGCCCCTGCCATTTTAAATATTGGAAGATACATGGAAATCACGAGTCCGCCAATAATTACCCCCAAAAACACCAGCATAAAAGGTTCTATCAGTTCAGTAAGATTGCCAACAGCCTGATCGACTTCATCATCATAAAAATCTGCAATTTTACTTAACATTATATCCAAAGCACCAGTCGATTCTCCTACAGCAATCATTGAACATACCATTGAAGGGAAAACCCCGCTTTCAAGCAATGGATCAGCCATGGACCGCCCCTCGGAGATACCTGTCTTAACATCTAAAATTGCAAATTCAACAGATTTATTACCCGAGGTTCTTGCAACAATATCCAGAGTCTCAAGAATTGAAACACCACTTGATAACATCGTGCTTGCTGTTCTTGTAAACTTTGCCACAGCAACCTTTCTAATCAATATACCAAATACAGGAAGTTTTAAAAAAAAATCATCCATGATGATTCTTCCTCGATTGGTCTTGTAAATCCTGCTGGTTAATAGCGGAATACCAATTATCAGGCCCAACAAAAGAAATTTATATTTAATAGCAAAATCACTCATTCCCACAACAATTTGTGTAGGCATAGGAAGAGCCTTATCAAAACTGGAAAACATTTCTGTAAAAACCGGGATTACAAATACAAGAAGAACGGCAACAACAACAATCGCAATGACCATTGTTATAGCAGGGTAAATCATTGCACCTTTTACCTGCTTTTTTAACTTGGCCATTTTTTCCATATAAGCTGATAATCTTTGTAAAATAACATCCAAGATTCCGCCAGCCTCTCCTGCTGCAACCATATTTACAAACAATTCATTAAACACTTTAGGAAATTTTTTCAATGCATCGGCAAAGGTTTCTCCTGCTTCAACACTTGTTTTAACCTGCTTTATAATTTTTTTAAATGTAGGGTTTTCCTGCTGGGCATGCAAGATCTCAAGGCATTGAAGTAATGGTAACCCTGCATCGATCATTGTAGAAAATTGTCTAGAAAAAACAATAACATCGTTTTCTTTAACCGGTGGTTGAAGAAAGGTAATATTCTCAAAAATATCTTTTGGTTTCTTTTTTACTCTTATAGGAGTAATTTTTCTTCTTTGCAGACCTACACGAACCTGATCAGCACTTTCAGCTTCAACTTCCCCTTTTATTTTCCTGCCTTTTGGATTTTTCCCTGTCCATAAAAATACTTCAGGCATAACATTCCTCTTTTTTTTGTAGTAATCAGTTAGTTAACCATTATCATAAACACAATAGAGAACAATTGTAAAATATTTTTTAATATACTATAAATATAATTATATACTTTATACACTGATTATATTGGATATTCAATTTTGACAAAAAAAAAAATCAAAGCCGACACTGTAATAACCAGTCATATTAACGCTGACTTTGATGCAGTTGCATCAATGCTAGCCGCACAAAAGCTCTATCCTGATTCTGTAATTATTTTCCCTGGCACTCAAGAAAAAAACCTTAAAGATTTTTTTATAAGCAGTATGAGTTATCTTTTTAATATGGCAGACCCATCTCTAATAGATTACTCATCAGTTAAAAGACTTGTCATTGTCGATACAAAACAAAAAAACAGGCTTCTCGGAGTAGAAGGCCTTTTAGAAAAAAACAATATTGATATTCATATCTATGATCATCATCCACCCTTCAAAGATGATATTAGAGGATCTTTTGAGCTTATACACGATTCTGGAGCTACTGTAACAATTTTAAGTAAATTAATAAGAGAAAAAAAAATCAAGCTTACAAGTGAGGAAGCCACAGTCATGGCTCTGGGCATTTATGAGGATACAGGCCTTTTCACTTATGCTTCAACAAAACAGGAAGATTTCAAAGAAGCGGCCTATCTTCTGTCATGTGGAGCAAACCTTGATACTATTGCTAACCTTGTAGTAAAAGAGATACGAACTGAGCAGGTAACCTGGCTTAATGAATTGTTAAATGAAATGGTCAGGCATAAAATCAATGGTGTAGATGTTCATATATCAACTATTTCATCGCCTAAATATATTACTGATCTTGCCTCAATTGTTCAAAAAATTGTACGTATGGAAAATCTGGACGTTTTTTTTAGTATTGTATTAATGGATAATAAAGTTAACATTATTGCCAGAAACCGCTTACCTGATATAGATGTTGGAAAAGTACTGACGAATTTCGGTGGAGGAGGCCATTCCTACGCAGCATCAGCAAAATTGCATAACAAAACACTCGCTCAGGTTGAACAGCAACTTTTAAAAATACTTAAAAAGAATTTTAAATCATACAACATAGCTGCAAGGCTCATGAGTTCTCCTGCAATTACTATTAATCCTGATATTAAATGCATGGATGCAGGCCGGCTCATGACTCAGTATAACAAAAATGTACTCTTAATCATTAAAGAACATTCTCAACATCCTGAAGGTTATATCACAAGGCAGATTATTGAAAAAATATTGCATCATAAGCTTGAGCATGTACCTGTTAAAGAATATATGAACGCTGAGATTGAAACCGTTTCTATGAATGTCACCCTCTCGCAAATTGAAGATATAATAATTGAAAAAAGACAACGGATTATTCCGGTCACAAAGGATAACGTAATAAAAGGAGTGATAACAAAAACTGATCTATTAAGCTTCCTTGTCCAATATAATAAGGATATTAAAAAATCGGATCAGGGAAATATAAACTCAACCAAGGAAGCAAAAAAAAGAAAAATAAACAATATTATTTCCAGCCGGCTGGATACTTTTCATCAAGAGCTCTTAAAATCCTTGGGAAACACCGGAGACAATTTAGGTTACAAAACATATGTAGTTGGTGGATTTGTACGAGACCTGCTCATCAACAGAAAAATAGATGATATTGACATAGTTGTTGAAGGTGATGGGATTACGTTTGCAAAGAAATTTGCTGAGATCAATGGATTAAGAACCCATGCATACAAAAAATTTGGGACGGCTGTAATAATTTTTGGCAAAGGTTTTAAAGTCGATGTCGCTTCTGCAAGACATGAATATTATGAAACCCCTGCAGCCCTGCCCATAGTGGAAATGAGCTCCATTAAGTCAGACCTTTTCCGAAGAGATTTTACAATTAATTCTTTTGCAATTTGCCTCAATAGTGATGATTATGGAACTATTATTGATTTTTTTGGAGCACATAGAGACCTTAAAGATGAAGTTATCAGAATTTTACATAATCTCAGTTTTGTGGAAGATCCCACAAGAATTTTTCGAGCAATCAAGTTTGCCAATAGATTTAACTTTAAAATAGGAAAAGTAACATCATCTCTCATAAAAAATGCTATTAATATTGACTGCTTTAAAAACCTAACCGGTTTCAGGGTGCTATCTGAGCTAAAACAAATTTTTGAAGAGGAAAACCCCATCCCTGCGATTAAGAGCCTCCAAAGCTATGGCCTTGAAAAAATACTTCACCCTGAACTTAATATTGACAATCACACTTATAAGCTTTTTGATGAAGTTTACAAAGTCATATCCTGGCACGACCTGCTTTATACTGATGAAAAATATTTAAGATGGTCCTTATATTATATGACGCTCACAAAAAAATGCTCCTTCAAGGTTGCAGAAGAACTATGTTCAAGACTTCAGTTTCCCAAAAAAGAAATAACTATAATCCTGAAAAACAGGCTTAAAGCGCAGAGGCACTTAACAATTCTTGAAAAAAATCTACCATTAAAAAACAGCCAGCTTTATTCGCTGCTTTCCAGGTTTAATACTGAACTGATTTTATATATGATAGCTTCTGCAAATACAAAAAACAGTAAAAAAGCCATTACTCATTATTTCACAAAATTAAAAACTATAAAAACATCTATTCGTGGAGAAGACCTTCTCTCTATGGGACTTAAACCAGGCCCTGCTTTTAAACAAACCCTTAGTGCAGTTCTAAATGCTACGCTTGACAAAGAGGTCAAATCCAAAATAGATGAAAAAAAATATGCAGCAAAATACATTAAAGAAAATAAATTAATTGATTCTTAATAAGATTATATGTTAATTCCTTTCTGAAAATTATAATTAAGTTCCAAGATGATCAACAGGATTATAAGATTAGGATAATAAATAATGAAAAATGCTGATTTTTTAACCGGAATCACTACAAGTGGAACACCTCACTTAGGAAATTTTGTAGGTGCGATTCGGCCTGCTGTACAGACAAGTAAAGACAAAAATTTAATCTCCTATTATTTCCTTGCCGATTTTCATTCTCTTATTAAATGCCAGAACCCTGATCGTGTAAAAAAATCAACAC
This sequence comes from Desulfobacteraceae bacterium, assembly GCA_021107575.1. Taxonomy (GTDB): domain Bacteria; phylum Desulfobacterota; class Desulfobacteria; order Desulfobacterales; family Desulfobacteraceae; genus JAIOSM01. The sequence continues at coordinate 6,007 of JAIOSM010000481.1, forward strand.
TTGAAATAGCAGCTGCCTGGATAGCCTTAGGCCTAGATACTGATAATTGTATTTTTTACAGGCAATCTGACATACCAGAGATACCCGAGCTAACCTGGATTCTAACCTGTATAACATCCAAAGGCTTAATGAATCGTGCCCATGCATATAAAGCAAATGTTGATGAAAATAAAAATACCGGGAATAAAGACCTTGATAAAAACATTTCCATGGGACTTTTCTGTTATCCAATACTTATGGCTGCAGATATTCTCATGTTCAATGCAAAAAAAGTCCCTGTAGGAAGAGATCAGGTCCAACATCTTGAGATGACCAGGGATATTGCAGCAAGATTTAACAACCAATATAAAAAACTTTTTACCTATCCCCAGGTTGTAGTTGATGAGTCAAGTTCAATTCTGGCAGGGCTTGATGGAAGAAAAATGAGCAAAAGCTACAATAATACAATTCCACTTTTTGATACAGAAAAACGCCTCAGAAAACTTATCATGAAAATCACAACTAACTCACAGGGGCCTGATGAACCAAAAGATTATAAAACATGCACACTGTTCTCTATATTCGAAGCTTTTGCATCTGAAAACGAAATTAAGGCCATGAAAAAAAGATATAGCCAGGGTATTGCATGGGGAACAATGAAACAATATCTTTTTGAATATATTAACGAGATCTTGAAAGAATCAAGAAATACATATAACGAACTTGTTAATTCACCCGGTGATATTGAAAATATTCTTAAAAAAGGCAAGACTAAGGCAAGAGAATATTCAGTGCCCTTTCTTGCAAAAATCAGGCACGCAACAGGTATTCAGTCACTCTCCCAATAGTTGAATTTCTTTTTTAGTAAGGTATCTCCACTCTCCTTGTTTTAGTTTGCCAAGTGTTATATTTGCTACTCTTATTCTTTTAAGACTCTTTACCCTGTTTCCAACATTTTCCAACATTTTCCTTATTTGACGATTCCTTCCCTGTTTAAGCACTATTTTAATTCTGAATTTTGAAAGTCTTGTTACCTTGGATTTTCGTGTTTTCTCACCATCAATAAAAACTCCCTGCTCCAGCTTTTTCACTACATCATCAAAAACAATTTTATAAGTTTTGACATCATATTCTTTTTCATGGTCAAAAGAAGGATGGGAAAGTTTATTATGCAGATCACCGTCATTTGTAAGTAAAATCAAGCCCTCTGAATCCTTATCTAACCTACCCACAGGATATATACGTTCTTCTACGTTAATCAAATCAAGAATTATTTTTTCTTTTCTGTGAGAATGAGAACATGACGAAATAAAACCTACTGGTTTATTTAATGCAATATAAATATTTTCTTTTGTCTGGTTAAGAATAACCTGATCAGTATCAAAAAAGACAATATCCTTTTCAGGATCAACTTTAATTCCGGGCTCAACAATGATGTTATTATTAACTTTTACCCTGCCTTGAGAGATATACTCTTCTGCCTTTCTTCTTGAGCAGATGCCTGCGTTGGCAAGAAATTTTTGTAATCTCATTGTCATGATCTGTAATCTGCGTTAATCCTTACATATTCTTGAGAAAAATCGCAGAACAAAAAATAATCTTCAAATTTACCAATATTAAGATCAAGTATAATATTAAACTCTTGCTCTTTCAAAATTTTATTTGCTTTAATTTCAGCACCCTTTCCACACCATTCACCCTTGTCAACTATCAAAACATCACCAAACAGAAGATCAATTTTCTCCATCACAACTTCAGCACCGGATCTCCCTGCTGCTGCAACAACTCTGCCCCAGTTCGGATCTTCTCCGAACAGCGCTGTTTTTACAAGGTTGGAATTTGAAATGGTTTGAGCTGCCATAAATGCATCCCTAGGGCTTTTAGCACCTTTGACAATAATTTTTACAAGCTTTGTTGCGCCCTCCCCGTCTTTAACTATTTTTTTTGAAAGACTAAAAAGTACTTCATCTAAATTTTTTTGAAATTCTATAATATCATCCTCACCTTCTATATAAGCTTGAGACATACCATTAGCCAGGCATAATACAGTATCATTAGTACTTGTATCGCCATCCACTGAAATTCTATTAAAAGAACGATTACAAGATTTTTGTAAAATTGATTGCAGCATGGAATATAAAATATTTAAATCTGTACAAATAAAGGCGAGCATTGTTGCCATATCAGGTTTAATCATACCCGAACCTTTTGCAATGCCGACAATTGTGTATACCTTGCCCTTATGAATACATTCCTTTCTTATAATTTTTTTTGTTGTATCTGTTGTAAGAATTGCCTCGGCAAAATCATCAACACTTCCTGAATCAATATCTTTAATCAACAAAGGAATGCCTTTTTCAAAATTACCTATAGGGAGAGGCAGGCCAATAACGCCAGTGGAAGAAACCATTACTAACTCTTCTGGTATTTCAAATGCTTTTGCTACTATGTTTGAGGATTCTATTGCATCTTGTAATCCTTGTTCTCCGGTAAAGCAGTTTGCATTTCCACTATTTACAAGAACAGCCTGGCAAACTCCATTTTTCAGGCGATCTTTGCCTAAAATAAGAGGCGCCGCAATAACTTTATTTTTCGTAAAAACTGCTGCCATGGAAGCTGGTTTCTCTGAAAAAATAATACCCAGGTCTTTTTGGCTATCAGGTTTAATCCCAGCATTTATTCCATGGAATTTAAATCCTTTCATCAACTACGCTCCTATCACTATAAGGTTTTGAATATTAGCAATAAAATAACTATTTTTTGTGTCATATGTTTTGAATATACTTACTATCAATTACTATAAAAAATAAAAAAATACCATGGTTCCCTGTTTTACAACACCTTTAAAATATTTTTTAAGGGTCACTAAAAAAAAAATTCATTGGCATTATTTTCATTTTCGTAGTAATAATAGATTGATATATATTGAAACAATTACTTTATTGGGTTTATTTACAACAATTAAATCTAAAAATAAAAAAAAAATGTTCACACCTAAAAAATTCGGGAAATATTTACTTATTGATAAAATTGCAGCTGGAGGCCTAGCTGAACTTTTTCAGAGTAGAGTATCAGGGGCCCAGGGTTTTGAAAAGCTTATTGCAATAAAGACAATCCTGCCTCACCTGGCTCAGGAGAATGAACTTGTAAACTGCTTTATAGATGAAGCAAAACTTGCAGCATTACTTAACCATCAAAATATTGTCCAGATTTATGATTTTGGAGATATTGATGGGACATTTTTTATCGCCATGCAGTATCTGGTCGGGAAAGATCTCCGCAGAGTGTTAGACAAAGCTAAAGAAAAAAACATTTTTTTTGATCTCGGATACAGCCTTTATATTACTTCTCTTATTTGTTCCGGCTTAGACTATGCGCACAATCTAAAAGATCTGCAAGGCAGACCTCTTGAATTAATTCACAGAGATGTAACTCCACAAAATATTATTATTACCTATGATGGAGATGTCAAAATTGTTGATTTTGGCATTGCTAAAGCTGCAGCCAGGAGCACATTAACACAGATTGGAACAATTAAAGGAAAAGTTGCTCACATGTCCCCTGAGCAGGCTTCAGGGCAGAGTATAGATAGTCGCTCTGACATTTTTTCAACTGGTATTATTTTATACGAGCTCATTACAGGCCAGAAAATGTTCCAGGGTGATACTATGGAAATTTTAGCGAAAGTTCGTGACTGTAATTTTAAGCTCCCTGAATCCATTGTTTCTGATCTACCTCAAAAAGTATACTCAATATTGCATCGCTCCCTTGCAAAAGATCCTGACAGACGCTATCAAACCTGTGGAGAAATGCAAGCTGATCTTGAAGAATGTATTCATGAACTCGCTCTATGGCCAACATCTCGCGGATTAAGTAAAATAATGAATTCAATCTATGAGAATGAAATTATAGCAGAAGGAAAGGCTCTGCGAAAGACAGCGACCATAATCATTAATGGCAGAAACCAAGAGGGAACTGAAATTGATTATCAAGGTACTGTTGGTGAAATAATTTTTGAAAATGTAGATAAAGATGATACAACTAAACTTCACAACTATGATGATATTGATGATACAGAAAACCTGAATGATTCAGTTACCAAATTAATACAAAGGCATGAAGGGTCAAAAGCCCCTGCTTTCATGTATGCAAGTATTATAATACTTGCATTAGCCTCCATTATCAGTATTTTCATTTATATGCCAAACATGACAGAAAGGCAGGAAAGTCATCTTCCGCAAACTGAAGTTGCAATTCCTCTTAATTCAAATAGCTTAAATTCATCTGGTGATCCCGCACCGATTACAGCAGAATCTTCCCTAAATAAAAAACAGGTTTTAACAGTCAATAATCTAAAATCTAAAAAATTATCAAAAACGGAAACACCTGTTAAGGATAAAGATTCATCCACTCTGGAATCAAAAACAGACCCTCTAGAAAATACTAATTCACTATATGGTTCAATAGTAATCACAAAAAAAATACCGAAAAAAAGCAATGTTGAAACTATCTTAGAAGTAAAAAAAGCGTGTTTAGCATTAAATGCAAATAAATACAAAGAAGCAACTGCTCTCTTTGAAAGAGCTATTGCCAATCACCCTGCTCTTTCAACTGAGATCACCAGGTTCTATGCATTCTCTTTCCGGGAAAAGGGAATATATTTGCAAAACAGCAATATAAAACAAGCTAAAGTATATTTAACTAAAGCTGTAAAAATTGAGCCCTCAAATCCACGTAATTATTTTCAACTGGGACTTTTGTTCATCAGATTAAAAGATTTTTCAGCAGCTATTGAAGAATATAAAAAAGCACTTAACTTAGAATTCAGCTCACCAACTATCTATTTTAATATGGGATATGCTTACACCAAGCTTGGAGAATATGAAGATGCAAAGAACATGTTTATCAAAGCAATTAACTTGAATCCGCCTTACAAAAATGAAGCATTATTTAATTTAGCAGTAGTACAAAATTTACAAGGGGATAATAAAGAAGCAGTTAAAAATTTAAGAAAAATTTTACAAGCTAACTCTAACAACAAAAAAGCCAAGTTACTTCTTTCTAAAATTGAAAAAGAAGTAGGATAAAATATAACCATAATGAATCTTCTTTATAAATACATACTGTGGTTTTGTCTTTTATCATTATTCCTGCCCTATGGCTGTGTACCCAAAAAAACGCCTCCTATTGAAACAAAACAACCAACGCAACAAAAACCTCCTCTCACCCCCACAAAAGAACAAGAAAAAAAAATGAAGAGTATCAAACAAATATATTATATTCATATAGTCAGATGGGACGGAGAAACCATGTCATTGATTGCCAGATGGTACATTGGACAATACGAAAGCTGGAAACTGCTTGCAAGGCATAATCCTGAAATTAATCCCAATAATATCCATATTGGAGACAGAGTGTGGATTCCAAAAGACGATATGAAAACTTTTGAACAAATGCCTAAAATATTTCTAAATAAATATAGTAAAAATAAAACAATCAAACAAATTAAAAAACCGAAAGCTAAAACGGCTTTAGAGCTTTATGGCCCTAAAGAACATGAAGAAAAGATAGAAGAATATGACCAATAAAAATCAAAAACTAAGAAAGTTTTGAGCAATGCAGATTGATTTCGAAGCCGCCGGGCAAACTGACATTGGTAAAAAGCGACAAATAAATCAGGATGCTTTTCTTATTGATAAAGAAAAGGGGTTGTTTATAGTTGCTGATGGTCTTGGCGGTCATAGAGCCGGAGAAAAAGCAAGTTATTTAGCAACTAAAGCTATTCAAGATTTTTTTGAAAATAATTTTGAAAACAGCAAATCCACAGAAACAAAAAGGACTGATGCAAACCTTTCACCCACTGCAAACACCCTGCACCATTCTATCGAACAAGCTAATCAGCTGGTTCACTTAAAAGCATCAAATTTTACTAAATATAATGGGATGGGTACAACAATTGCTGCTGTTTGTCTTAAAGGTAAACACCTTATTTCTGCCAATGTTGGGGACAGTCCCATTTTCCTGATACAAAAAGGACAAATCTATCCTCTTTCTGAAACCCATACTGTAGAAGAGGAACATGACATTCCAGAATCTTCCCAACTTAATACTTTTGGGAAAAATTATTGGAAAATGCTAACACGTGCAATTGGAATTGAAGAAAAAGTAAAACCATATCTTTGTGAAATCCCTGTTTATAAAGGTGATTCATTTGTTTTGTGTTCCGATGGACTTTCAAAGGCAGTCACACCAGAAGAAATCGCAAAAATTGTCCAGCGATACTCTGCTAAAGATGCTTGTTCGTTATGTGTTGAGCTGGCAAATACCCGGGGTGGAAAAGACAATATCACTGTAATTGTTATAAAAATAAAAAAAGGTAGACTATCTTGTTTTAACTTAGTATATTGGGCTTCGAAATTAATGAAGAAAGTGTTTCCGCAGCAAATGATGCATAAATAGACGGAACAATAATCTATGGTTACTTTAACCCTTATTTATGGGAAAAAAAAATTAAGAAAATATGCCCTTAAAAAAGGGGAATCTCTTACTATAGGAAGGAAAACCACCAACAACGTTACAATTGATAATGTCGCGGTTTCAGGGACCCATGCGGAGGTCTTATACCTTGACAAAGGACTTCTTGTTACAGACTTAAACAGTAAGAATGGAACCTTTGTTAATAGAAAAAAAATTAATGCCCATTGGCTTCAAAACTATGACAAAATCGGAATCTGCAAACACACACTGATCATTTCAAACCTGCATACTCAAAAAACCAGTAAACAAAACAATGCCTCTGACCCAACTCTTATTGGCTCTAATTTATATAATGACGAGACAATGATCCTCGATACAAACACACAAAAAGCACTTATAGAACAGAACAAAACAAAAACACGTATACGAATTAATAAAAAGAAAAAATCTCTTGGTGTGCTGATTTATTTATCTGGTGGAACAGGCAAATTAGAACTTACCAATAGAATTATAAAAATTGGGAAAAGTGAAGCCTGCGAGATCCATGTGAAAGGCTTCTTTATAGGTAAGACAATGGCAACAATTGTAAAAAGACCAGATGGATATTACTTTAGTTATTATCAAGGTTTTATCAAACCAAAAATTAACAATAGGCCAATCACAGGTTCAGTAAAATTAAAAGCACATGATAAGATTAAAGCCGGGTCATCAGTCTTAGAATTTTATTTTAAATAAAATACCTATAAAAAAATCTCCCGAAACAAGCCATGAACACCAATTTCAAAATTGTTATTGAATATGATGGTAGAGAATATTCCGGGTGGCAAATACAAAAAAATTGCATCACGATTCAATCAGAGCTTGAAAAAGCCATTTCCGTAATTTTAAATCAAAGAATCAAAATCATAGGCTCCGGCAGGACTGATGCCGGTGTTCACGCCTATGGGCAAGTTGCGAATTTCATTGCACATACAAATTTATCCTGCGAAACAATCAAAAAAGGTGTGAACAGTATCATAAAAGGCCCGATTGTTATAAAAAAATGTGATATTATCCATCAAAGTTTCCATGCAAGATACAATGCTGTCAGTAAAGAATATCATTATCATATATTAAACAGGCCTGATCCATGTGCAATACAAAGGAATTACATATGGCATATCAAAAAACAACTTAATATAAAGCCTATGGAAGAGTGTTGCTCCATTATCAAAGGCAAACATGATTTTAAATCCTTTGAAGGTTCAGGGAGTCCAAAAAAAAGTACGATAAGGGAAATTTTTTCTGCCAGCGTTTCTATCGATAGAAACAACACTAAAATTGACAAAATTGTATTTAAAATATCTGCAAATGGGTTTTTAAAATTTATGGTAAGAAATATTATTGGAACAATAGTACTTACAGGGCTTTTAAAAATTGACACGAGAGAATTCAGAAATATACTGGAAGCAAAAGATAGAAAACTCGCAGGTCCAACTGCTCCACCCCAAGGACTTTTTCTGATGAATGTTAAATACCCTTAAATTTTATCTTATTGTCTA
>JAIOSM010000088.1 GCA_021107575.1 Desulfobacteraceae bacterium
ACATACCCTCATATACAAAAAACAGTGTGAAAAGAATAATAAAACACCCAAAGGGTTATTTTCGTGATTGTGGTTTGCTGCATTTTCTGATGAGGGTTTCTGACCTTGACACTCTGCTTGCTCATCCCCAGATGGGCAATTCCTGGGAAGGAATGGTAATTGAGGAAATAATAAGAGGACTCCACTCTCTTGGGACACCCTTTGATTATTATTATTACAGAACCGGAGGGGGTGCTGAAATAGACCTTATCCTTGAAGGTGAGTTTGGGTTAATACCTGTTGAAATAAAATATTCTCAAACTGTGCCAAAAAGGCAGCTTAAAAACTTAAAAACTTTTATCAAAGAAAAAAAATGCCCCTATGGTCTTGTCATCAATAATGATGAGTACCCTCGTCTTTATGATGAAAATATAGCAGGGATTCCATTTACATATATTTAAAATTACTTAAAAATTGTGCCTGCGTATATTTTACTTTTAAGATGTCTTAGATAACCATAAAAATTATTTGTATAAAGTATGATTTTATGTAATAATACAAATAATGTTTACTGATATTGAAATTTTAAAATTAAAGGGACTAGGCCGACGCTTAAAAAAAGAGCGGCTCAGGCGTAACGATCCCCAGAGTGAGTTTGCTGTCAGAGTTGGCGTTTCAATCCCGACACTATACAAAATGGAAAAAGGTGACCCGTCTGTAACAATAGGATATTGGATAAAAGCCCTGTCAATACTAAATAAACTTGACGAACTTGACAATTTGATTGTTCCTCCTGAATCTTTGTTTGAAAAATATGAGACCTTGCAAAAAACAAAGCACCGTCAACGAGCAAGAAAAAAATGATAAATCTTAAAATTAAAATCACATTTCCTGATAACACATCATTGTTTTGTGGAGAAATTGTTACTACAAAGCCTGATCACAGAGGAGCAATACAAGGAGCGTTCAGATATACTGCTGAATATCTCAACCATGCACAAGCCTTTCCTTTAGATCCTGTCAATTTACCACTAAGCCCTGATGAATTTGAAGCTGATCGTTCAACCGGTGTCCATTCTGTGTTTGAGGATGCACTGCCTGATGCCTGGGGACGGCAACTCCTGATAAAAAAAGCAAATCTGCAAAGGAATGAACAGATCGTTCCTAAGTTACTTGAGGTCATGGGGAATAGCGGCTTAGGATCCCTGTCTTTTTATTCAAAACAGACAGAGCATCAAGATACAAATTCTTCAGCACCGATTACAGATTTAAAAAAACTTCTTGATGCAGCAATCCGATATGATTCAGGTTTAAAGTTAAAAGAAGCTGATATAGAATTATTGTTTCGACATGGGAGCACACCCGGCGGTGACAGACCAAAAGGTCTTATCCAAAAACAAGATCATTCTTTCTGGATTGCTAAATTTCCCAAAGCAAACGATAAGTATGATGTAGAACCTATTGAAGCAGCAACTCTCGAACTTGCAAAACAATCCGGTTTAACAGTCCCTGATTTTGAAATTCAAAAAATCGGCAAGAGAAAGGCATTGCTATTACGAAGATTCGACATCTCAAATAATGGCGGCCGTTATCATATGATCAGCATGCAGACCTTGCTGCAAGCTGATGGCTATTATCATATAAATTATAATGAACTCTTTGAAATTATTAAACATTATAGCTGTCAGCCATCAATTGATATTCCTTTTCTATTTCACCAAATGGTTTTCAACGTAGCAATTGGGAACACTGATGATCATCTGAAAAATTTCTGTATGCTCCACAAGGAGCCTGGATATTGCCTGTCACCGGCATATGATTTACTACCAGACATACATGGTAAAATGGAACACACTTTATCTTTCCCGTACGGAACAGGATATCTGCCGCCTGGCAGAATGACTCTTGAAAAAATAGGGAAATCTTACAATATTGAAAATCACAATAAGATCATTGATAAAGTTTTCCGGGCTGTGTCTGACTGGCAATGTGTATTTCAAAAATATGGTGTGCCTGAATCAGATATCCAGCGACTTAAATGGAATATCAGCAGAAGAATAGACTCCTTAAAATAATACAAAAATTTGAATTGTTAAAATAGTACTGTAATGCTGTCAAAACATTGAGGCTTTCTACCCTATTTTGATATAAAAATAGGACAATCTGCTTTATGGAGAACCTGGTGAGCAACACTGCCGAGCACCAAGCCGGAAAAATTTGTGACACCTCTCGATCCCATAACAATCATGTCTATTTTTTCAATTGTTACCACTTCGGGTATTCTATTGCCTGGATTCCCCTCAAGAAACCGGACATCAAACTTCACTTCATCCTGTTCAAGCATTTCTACAATCGGCTTTACAAGCTCTTCTGCAGCTTTGGTAATTTGATTAACTGCCTTTTGAAAATTTGGTTCTGCCAAAATAGTAGGGAAGCGAGCATGACAGTGCAACAGGATAATCTCAGCATTCATAAGTTTAGCAAGTTTAATGGCATACTCAGTTGCCCGCATTGAATGATCAGAACCATCTACGGGGTTTAGTATTTTTTTAATTTCCATTGCATCCTCCTTTTTAAACTATTATAAGACTGATGTTATGAAATACTTTACTCTTTAACAATAATATATTTTGATTAATTTAAAAAGAGTTCTTTTGCCTTTTTGAACGAAAAATATTTATTTCTCAAAACTTATTTTCCTTAATCTGCTCTACCTAAAATAGTATTCCATATTCCATCAGGACAGCGGTGTTCAATTATAGTTACAGGTTTACCTTCAAGGCTTGAGAGGATTGTTTTGGTTTGTGTCCTTAGAAGGCCTGAGAGTATAAACCACTTTTTCTCTAAAAACCCTTTTTCCTCAATAATATCTTTCATAACATCATAATGAATGTTTGCCACAATAATATCTGAATAAAGATTAATAAATTCCTCTCCTTTTGCCTGGGCAACGAGTATTTTATCTTCTAAAGAATTTAACCGGACATTATTTAATGTTGTTTTAACTGCAAGAAAATTAAAATCACAGGCAAGAACTTTTTTTGCTCCAAGCATTGCAGCACCAACAGAAAGCAAACCTGTGCCCGAACCTATATCCATAACAGAAGATATATTCTCTTTCTCAAGAAGATTGTTAAGCATTGCAAGGCAATCTTCAGTTGTTGTATGTTTTCCTGTTCCAAAAACAACACCGGGATCAAGAATCATTTGCTTAAGCCTGTTGTTTTCAATGGCTGCTTTATTCCAGGGTGGTGATATCAGAAGATTGCCAATGGTGTAAGGTTCGATTTTATCTCCATGCCATTGTTCATATGTCATTTCATACATATCTATCAATTTGGCATGTTTATTATTTGCAAGAGTTGATTTTACAAGTTCATCAGCAGGAAAGGAAAAAAACAGAAAAGAGCTTTCCTGTTCAATCCAGTTTCCCAGGAAATAATGGTTATTATTAAGTTGAATGTCATTGGAGGCGATCACGCCTTCCACATAATAAATATAAAGATTGTCTGATGGCTTGACCGGTTTAATTGATTTAATCTCCTTTGCCTTACTTTAAAAAAACTGATAAATATTGATACTGAAATTTATAAAGGTATATATATTATGAAATGGCTCCATATTAAAGCAATATTTGAATCAGACGATATTGACCTTGCAGAAGAACTTGTGTCTGAAATTTTTTTTTCACTTGGTCTAAGCGGAGTAGAGTGCAACATACCAATTTCGGGCTCTCCATTTAATAAAAATATTAAAGAAAACTCAATAGCCACTTATATTCCAGATACTGACTCAGCACCGGAGCTGCTTAAAAAAATTGCATCAGAAACTCTATCTCTTGATAAATCAGGTATTAAAGTTAGAATTGCAACCAGTAATATAGCAGAAGAAGACTGGACAGAATCATGGAAAGAATTTTTTCATGTTACAAGAATAACTTCAAATATAATTGTCAAACCTGAATGGCGCGATTATCAAACAGAGAATAATGAAATTGTGATAGAGCTTGATCCAGGCATGGCCTTTGGAACCGGAACTCATCCCACAACCGCATTATGTATTAAAATGATTGAGCAATATTTAAAACCGGATGATTCTTTTCTTGATGTAGGCACAGGCTCAGGCATTCTCATGATCGCAGCTGCAAAACTTGGGGCAAACCATCTGATTGGCATTGATAACGATGATGTCGCAATAAAAATTGCAAAAAAAAATTTAGATAAAAATAATATAGATCCAGACACATTTCAAGTCAGCTTAAACACCCTTGAAGATCTTGGTAGTGCCGAATTTGATATTATTGCTGCCAATATTCTTGCCCATGTAATCATAGATATTCTGCCGGAAATAAAAGCCCGGCTGAACCCGGGTGGTATTGCCATTCTTTCCGGAATTATCAAAGAAAAAGAAAAGCTTGTTCTCTCTTGCATATCAGAGAACAAGCTTGAACTTATAGACAAAAAATACCAGGAAGACTGGGTTGCAATTTCAGTAAGAAAATCAATTTCACAATTGAGAAACCAGGGTTGAAGCCGGTACTATCTGAACTTTTTTCTTGATCCATGACATATTCTTTTTAAAAGTTTCAGCTGTTGCAGCATAGGGATGTGCAATGCCAATTGCTGAACCATTTTTCTCAGCTTTTTCAATAAGTTCTCTGACCTGCCCCATGATATATTTTGAATTCTGGATATTATCTATAAAAACATCACGCTGACCAAAACTTATTTTCAAAAGAGAAGCTGAAGACGAACATCTGGTTTTTCCAGTAGTTATGCTGTCAATAAAAAAAAGATCCCGTTGTTTTAATATTGAGAATATTTGATTCATTTTTGCGGATATGGAAGTTAATCTTGATCCCATATGATTATTAACTCCAACAATATATGGAATCGAATCAAGATTCTTTCTCAACTGCAAAATAAGTTGATCAGGGGTCATGTCAGCAAACAAAGAGCCAGGACCTGAATCTACACTGGGATATTCCACAGGTTCCATGGGAAGGTGAAGCATGATTTGATGCCCGCTATTATGTAATTCAGCTGCCAGCTCTTCTCCATGGGGTGAAAAAGGCAAAACTGAAAAAGTAATATTTTTATCAAGGCTTGCAATAGTTCTTGTTGACCTTCTGCTGTATCCTATATCATCAATAATAATGGCAACTAAAGGAAGTCCGTTCTTTTTTATTACAGGTTTGACTGTTACAGGGTCTTTTACATGAATCTTGGACGGCAGTAAAGATGCATCATCGTCATCAAAAACTTCAAACCTTACGGCCTTTTTTTGCTTAGGCTTGACTTGCTCAGGCTTTTTATCCGGTTTATAGGTTTTTGTTTTTTTGATTTCTGTTTTTTTAGTCTCTTCAACAATTTTATTGTCTGATTTATTTCCCGCGTTACGGGTCATATAAAAATCAGCTATCATAGCAATAGTAGCCACGATAAAAACTAAAATTATTATTCCCAGTACAATCTTCTTAAGTTCTTCTGTAACTGCATTTTTCTTTTTTGCAGTTGCTTTTTTCTTCCTGGTTGGTTTCTTCTTTTTAGCCATTTATCTTATTAAAAACTCCATAACTTATTAAATTATCGAGTGCTCTGTTTATCTGAATATCTTTTTTCAATCGTTCCAGATCAAGCAATCCATGTCCATTTTCACTTTTTTTATCTTTCTGGCTATCTTTTTTAGTCTTATCTTTTTTCTTTTCTTCAGGTTCTAAATGACCCACTAAATTCTTTTCCTTTAATAATCTATCAAATTCTATTTCTTCTTTCTTTTCCTGTTTTACTACCTCTCCTGCTAAAACCGTTATGTCAGGCTCAATACCTTTTGCCTGTATTGATCGTCCACTTGGCGTATAATATCTGACAATTGTATACTTGATTCCGAACCCATCCTTTAAAGGCATTACAGTCTGAACTGATGCCTTGCCAAAAGACGTAGTGCCAAGAATCAAAGCTCTGTTATTATCCTGGAGTGCTCCTGCAACTATCTCTGATGCACTGGCACTTCCACCATTAATTAATATAATAACAGGATAATTTCTTGGTTGTGCGTTGGGAGTAGCGCTGAAAACCTCCCTCTCTTCTTCTGACCTGCCTTTAGTGATTAAAATTTTCCCCTTCTCAAGAAAAAGATCTGAAATCTTTATTGACTGATCCAGCAGTCCTCCGGGATTATGTCTTAAATCCAGGACAAGCCCTTTAAATGAAGAGTCCTGTTCTCCCAAATCTTTAAGTGCTTCTTTGACATCAGCAACAGTATTTTTTCTAAAGTTAGTAATCCGGACATATCCAAACCCTGGTTCCAGGCTAATGCTTTTAACACTATCCAAAGGAATTGTATTTCTCTTTAAGGTCAACACAATTGGTTGTGATGAATCCTTGCGAACCAATGTAATGCCTACTTCTTCACCTTTAGGGCCCCTCATGAGCTTTACAGCTTCCCAAAGAGCCATGCCCCTTGTAGATTTTTCATCTATCTTTATTATAATGTCTCCGGCTTGTATGCCTGCTTTATATGCAGGAGTACCTTCAATGGGCGAAATCACAGTTAACAATCCTTTTTCCAGAGTGATAACTATCCCAATACCGCTGAAATTACCCATTGTATCATCCTGAAGTTTATCAAATGCTTCAGGCGGCATAAAAGCTGAGTGTGGATCAAGATTTTCCACCATACCTTTTATTGCATTATGCACTAACTTTTCCATATCAACTTTATCAACATAATGATTTTCAAGTTCTTCTAATATTTCAGTAAAAAGCTTAATTGACTTATAGCTTTCCTCATTATCTGCAATTGCAGGATTTAAAAGGCTTATGGTGACAATAAAAGCAAGTGTTATGATTTTCACTAAAACACTTTTGTATTTTTTATGTTCCATCTTCTTCCCCATCTTCTTTCTAGGCTCCTTTTTTAAACCACTTCATTGGATTAACAGACTTCCCGTGATGCCGAATTTCAAAATGAAGGCACAAGCCTTTAATTGATCCGGTATCACCGGCAATGGCAATAACTTCTCCTTTTTCTATCATATCGCCCATTTTTTTTAACAATTCCTCATTATGTGCATAAAGCGAATAATAACTATCACCATGGTCAATAATCATTAGATTCCCATATCCCTGAAACCACTTGGCAAAAATAACTGTACCATAAAAAACCGCTCTTACAGATGCATTTTTATCAGGTCTTATATCAATTCCGCTCTGAAATGTGAATGATTTTTTATCAGCTGATTGCCCTGCTCCAAATCTTGAAATGATTTTCCCCTTTACAGGCAAGGAGAGCCGTCCCTGATAATCAAAAAATGATCTGGAATTTTTGTTGATAGTTTTTTTAGTTCTACTTATTGTATCAATTTCTTTATCAAGTTTTTGAGCAGCTTTTTGAAATGCTTTTACAGCAACATAAGCAAGTTTTTTTTCATTTCTAATTTTTTTTAAAATCTCATTTTTTCTCTCACTTTTTTTCCCTGCAACCATTATCTGCTGATTGAGCTCTCTTTCAAGTTCAACCTTTTCGCTCTTTTTTTTCTTAAGTTCCTTTTCCAGTTTTTCATATCTTTGCATAGTAATTATCTGTTCATCGAGAATTTTTATGTCTGATTCGATTATTCTTTCCAATGCTCTTTGTTTTAATATGAAATCAAAAATAGAGTCTGGTTCAGCAATAATTTCAAACTTCCCAAGCATTCGCATTCTATAAAGTGCATTAAGCCTTGTTCCTGAATAGATTCTCTTTTGATCATATTCTTCGATTATTTTTTCTTTTTCTTCAACAATATATGTAATTTTGCTGTCCAATTTATCAAGATTGGCTGAAAGATGTGAGACCTTTACTCTCGCCTTATTCAATGTTGAATCAATTTCATAAAGCCCCTCAATTATAATCTTTTCCTCTTTGGAAAAAGAGATGATCTTTTCCTGCTTTTGCTTGATCTTCTTCTCCAGAATTTTTTTATCAGCTACACCGAAATCAGTTTCCCCAACACTTTTTTCAACAGGCTTTACAGTAATAATTTCTTTAGCACTATTTTTCTCAAAATCTGTTTTAGGTTTTATGGTCTTAATAAGCCTGATATATTTAGAACGATTCCTGACATATCCCTTTTGTCCTTCAAATGCTATTTGAATCCACGAGCCGACCTCCCCTGTCTCTCCATAAATTTTAATCCTTGCTCCTTCTTTAAGAACAAAAGAAATTGCACTCTCATTAGAGGGGGCAGCTCTTACATTCAATCGCCACGCAACAACAGCGCCATCACCCCCTACATTGTTGTCTGTAGCTAAGGCAATGTTGGCAGAAGTTATAAAAACTGCCAGGATAAGGGGTAAAACAACTATTTTAGTAACTGCTTTAACGAAATATAACATCCAAACCAACCTAAGAATGTGCTGCCTGAAATTATTATTAAAATATACTTAAATGATAAAAACTGAATATCAACAAACATATATGAAGATACTGCATCGCTGGCACTTGAGGACAAGCTGAGGTATGATATTAAAAGGATAATTAGTCCTGCAATACCACCGATTGCTCCCTGAATTAATCCTTCTAAATAAAACGGAGTCTTTATAAACCTGTCTGTTGCTCCGACAAGGTGCATAATATTTATTTCTTCTTTTCTTGAAAAAAAAGCAAGCCGTACTGTATTTGCAGTAATAAACAAGGCTATCATAAAAAACAGGCCGCTTATGGCATAGCCCACAATTTTAAACAAATTATAAACACTTAAAAACT
>JAIOSM010000219.1 GCA_021107575.1 Desulfobacteraceae bacterium
CCCCCTGTATATTTTGGCCTTCCTTTGATGGGATCACCATCCATTACTATGGCCCCTTCAGGGCAAACAGTAGAGCACGGATTGCAGGGGATCTCCTGTTTACAATGAATAACAGGGAAAATTCCTTCTTCACCCTCAAAAGCCACAATTTTTTCAGGCTTGCCCGGGTGGGATTTTAATATATCAGCCTTTGTATACCAGGCTTCAGGAATTTCTTTTGCATCCTTTATAAACTCTTTTACTATTTTCAAGCCTGCAATTTTCCCGTTAAACATTGCTGAAGATGCTTCTGCGATCTCTGAAGCATCCCCTGCTGCGAATACTTTTATCCCAGCGCTCTCGGCTTCATCTGTGAACTCTGCAACTGACTCAAGGCCAACTGCTATTAAAACCGTATCGCATTCATATGCTTTTTCAGTGCCATCAATTGTCTGAAAATTTTCATCAACTTCGGCAATGGTTACAGAACTTACAGACTCATCACCATTGGCTGATAAAACTGAATGGGACGTATAAATCGGAACTCCAAGTCTTTTTAACTTATCCTCATGGACTTTATATCCACCGCATTGTGGGAGAGCTTCTGCAAGTCCAACAACATTTATACCTGCCTGGAGTGCGTGGTATCCTGCAATAATGCCCACATTACCGCCGCCAATAATAAAAAGTTTTTCTGTGGGCTTAACAAGATCACGATTTACAAGGGTTTGAAAAGCTCCTGCTCCATAAACACCTGAAAGAGAATTGCCTTTAAATCGTAAAAACTTTTCTCTTGCCCCGGCTGCATTTAAAATGATTTTTGGAGTAACAAGCTTATAAACTCCGTCTTTTAAGATACCTACTTTCTTATCATCAAAAACATACAAGGCTGTGCTGTTTTTCCAAACTTCAATATGATCGCTTTGCTCAACTTCCTCTGCAAGCATACTGCCAATATCCATTCCCCTCATACCAGCGTGGGAATCTTCTACTGAGCCGAAAAATTTATGGGTTTGAAGTACAAGCTTGCCGCCAAGCTTATCTTTATCATCAATAAGAATGGTTTTAATTTTATTATCATTGAGCTGTATTGATGCAGACAATCCTGCAGGTCCGCCTCCAATAACTAAGACATCTGTTTCAATGCTCTCAATGTCGCTGATTTTTGGCTGTTCTTCGACATCAGGAAGCTTTGGAAGTCCTTCCACACTTTCAACAAACATGTTTTCCTGCACTTGAGTCATACAGGCTTTAACCGGAATTCCATTGGCAATTACAGTACATTTTGCACATTGACCATTGGCACAGAAAATTCCCTGGGCTGAATCATCTTTATGATGATGCCCAAAAATCTTTATCCCGTTTGCGAAAAGTGCTGATGAAATAACCTCATTTTTCTTTGCAAAAATTTTTTCTTTATTCCAGTAAAATGAGACTTCTTCTTTTTCCTGAATCAAGAGAACAGGGTGTTTTTCAATTCTGTTCTTTGTCATATCATCTCCTGTTACAATTATTTTTAATCCATTATTTTTACTAATTATCCAACTCCTTATTAAATGGTTAAACCATTCCATAAAGAATGTCAATCTATTCTTTTTATTACTAAAGGGAATTTTTTAGAGAGGAATATTACCCTATTATCTCTTGTGCCTCACTGATGCAATACATTAAATGCCTTGGAATCTTTGCATCTCCAATAAAATAAAACTTGCATTTTGAATTTTTTAAAAGTTTTACAGTTTCTCTGATCGGGCTCATTTTTTCTGCGATTACAACAGTGTCAAAATTATCCAATGACTGTTTTTCATTATTTGCTTTAAAGACAACACCCTTATTCGAAAATTTAGTAATTGAAACATTCTTGAAAAGTTTTACTGAATTTTCTTTTAAGCTTTCTCTTAAATAGTATCTGTCATTACTGGACATCTCAGTTGCAAAGCTCGATTTCCGATTTAAAACAACTACATTTTTCCCTTTTTCAGCCAAATAATCAGCGGTGAGCAATGCTGCCATTCCACCGCCCAGGATTATGATGTTATCTTTTGTATCTGCTGTACCTTCATTCTCTTCAAGGACATCAACACAGGTTAAAAGTTCCATTTCAGATTGGAAAAGTCCTTTAACAATTGGCATATCAGGCATGGAGCCTGTAGCAAGAACAACTTTATCCGGATTTGTTTTGTCTATTACCTCTTTTGATAATTCAGTGTTAAACTCTATTTCAACATTTAATCGCTTAAGTTCATTGGAGAAAAACTTAAGGATATCATTTAATTCACTGCGACCCGGAGCTTTTGCAGCAAGAGAAAGAAGACCGCCTGAATCCTTCTTTTTTTCACAAATTGTAACTTTATGCCCTTTCATGGCAAAATGACGTGCACATGCCAGGCCTGAGGGTCCTGCACCCACTATTAATACATTAAAAATTTTCTCTGATTTGCCTGTCTTTTTCAATGCACGTTTTTCGTTTGCATTAATTCTAAATTCACGCCCCACATCAGGGTTTACAACACATGATCCGGGCTCTCTTTGGAGAACAGCGTGAATGCAGCCAAGACAGCAGCCAAGGCATGGGCGTATTTCAGAAAATTTTCCTTGCTTTGCTTTTTGTGGAAGAAAGGGATCTGCTAATAAAGGTCTTCCCATGGCAATAAAATCAGCATCTTCTTCTTGTAAAATCTTTTCAGCAAGTTTTGGATCTTTAATCCTTCCCACGGCAGCTACAGGAATGGAAACAACTTCTTTGATGGCTTTTGCAAGATGTACAAAACAACCCTGTTCTCTATACATGGAAGGAATTGTAAGCTCTTTTGATCCATAGACACCGGCAGACACATGAAGATATGCTGCACCCGCTTTTTCAATTAAAGGTGCAAGTTTTTTTGCATCTTCCAGAGTCCAACCACCTTCCACATAATCATTACCATTTATTCTGATTCCCAGCGGAAAATCATCTGCTGTTTTTTTCTTAATATCTTCAATAACTTCAAATAAAAACCTTATTCTGTTTTCAAAAGAAATACCATATTC
>JAIOSM010000066.1 GCA_021107575.1 Desulfobacteraceae bacterium
ACCTTCTGTTGCAAATATGATTAAAGGTTCTGCCGATCTTTCAATCCTTGATGCTGGAGGTGATGATACAGGTGTTACTGTACTTGCTGCATTAAATGAGAGTCTGTCAAAAAAAGATGTAACAATGATTCAGGTTGTAAATCCTTACAGACCATTTACACAGAACATTGAAGGATGCATTAAAATAAAAGAAGAAATTGAAAAATCATCAAAATTAAAAGTTACTAGTATTGCCGGCAATGCTAACCTGATTGGCGAGACAACACCGGAAATAATTTATTATGGGTATGAAATGTTACAGGAATTATCTCAAAAAACAGGTCTGAAAATTGAATTTGTAACTGTTGCTACAGACATTCTGCCTCAACTTGATATGAATAAATTCAATTGCCCGATTTTACCAATTCACAGAGGTCTTGTACCTCCATGGAAAAAAAGTAATATAACAAAGGAGTATAAAAATGGGATATGAGCACATTATTGATTCAGAAAGATGTAAAGGATGCGGGCTTTGTGTAAATTTCTGCCCCAAAGGAGTCCTTGCAATTTCTGATAAAGTAAATGCAAAAGGGCATTTTCCGGTATTTCAGGAAAAACCTGAAGATTGCATCCATTGTACGATATGCTGTATTATGTGTCCGGATGTAGCAATAACAATTAAAGAGACAGCCTGAAAGGAGATATTTTAATGGCAAAAGTTCTAATGAAAGGTAACGAAGCTATTGGAGAAGCAGCAATCAGGGCAGGGTGTCTTAACTATTTTGCATATCCAATCACTCCCCAATCTGAGGTTGCTGAATATCTCTCCAAAAGAATGCCGGAAGTAAACGGTCATTTTTTACAGGGAGAGAGTGAAATTGCAGTAGGATACATGATTTTTGGTGCTTCAGCCTGCGGAGAAAGAGTAATGACAACTTCATCAAGCCCGGGAGTAAGTTTGATGAGTGAAGCTATAAGTTATATTACAGCAGCAAGATGCCCGGCAGTTTTTGTAAACATTATGCGTGGAGGCCCGGGACTTGGAGGGATATTACCTTCCCAGGGTGACTATTTCCAGGCAACAAAAGGCGGCGGACATGGTGATTATCATCTGCTTGTGATGGCTCCCGATGGGGTACAGGAAGCTGTTGAAATGACAATGAAAGCCTTCCCTCTTGCTGAAAAATACCGGGGTCCTGTCATGGTACTTGGTGATGGACTCATAGGTCAGATGATGGAACCTGTTGAATTCCCTGAAGACCTGTATGTGGAACCTACCAATAAAGATGAATGGGCAACAAATGGTATGGATACCAGAGGCAGCAAAGAAAAGAATATTGTGAAATCTCTGTATCTTGATCCTGAAGTATTAAATCAAAACAATCTCACTTTAAAAGAACAATACAAAAAAATGGAACAGGAAGTAATGTATGAAAAATACAATACTGACACTGATTATAAAGTTCTTATTGTGAGTTACGGCACCATGAGCAGAGTCTGTAGAACAGCCATTGACAATATGAAAGCGCAGGGAATTGAGATTGCAATGTTAAGACCAAAAACCCTGTTTCCGTTCCCGGGAAAGCAAGTACATGATGCTGCTGTAAAGGAAAGCTGTAAAGCTGTTATCAGCATTGAAATGAGCATGGGACAAATGGTTGAAGATGTTGAAAGATATGTAATGGGCAAACGCAAAATTGAGTTTTATGGTGAGTGTGGTGGGAATATCCCTTCACCTGAGAAGATTGAAAGCGTTATAAAAGCATTGCTGTAACAGCTTAAATTAATCCTGAAACTTATCAGGATATAGGAGATATTTATAATGGCAAAAGGAAAAACATTTTCAAAACCCAAAGCACTTTCAGATGCCCACACACATTATTGCCCCGGGTGCACTCATGGGATTGCACACAGGCTTGTGGCAGAAGTGCTGGATGAACTTAATCTGACAGGTAAGACAGTAGGAATTGCACCTGTTGGCTGTGCAGTCCTTGCATATAATTATTTTAACTGTGATTTTCAGGAAGCAGCCCACGGGCGTGCTCCTGCCATGGCTACAGGTATGAAAAGAGTACGGCCTGATTTAAATGTATTTACCTATCAGGGAGATGGCGATCTTGCAAGTATAGGTATGGGTGAAATTATACATGCAGCCAATCGTGGTGAAAAATTTACTACAATTTTTATTAACAATACTATATATGGCATGACAGGTGGACAGATGGCTCCCACAACAATGCCCGGGCAGCGTGCAACAACAGCACCCTTTGGGCGGAATACTGATGATACAGGTATGCCTTTAAAAATGGCAAATCTTCTGGCAGCGCTTGAGACTCCTGGATATGTTGCAAGGCAGACTCTTATAGCACCCAAGTATGTGAATAAAGCTAAAAAAGCCATTAAAAAAGCATTTGAATACCAGGAAGCAAAAAAATGCTTCAGCTTTGTGGAGCTTGTAAGCACATGTCCAACAAACTGGGGCTTGACACCTTTGGATTCTTTAAAATGGGTAGAAGAAAAACTTTTACCATATTA
>JAIOSM010000261.1 GCA_021107575.1 Desulfobacteraceae bacterium
ACATTTAAGATCATAAACCTTTACCCCAAGTTTCTTATAAGCCTGTTTTAAATTTTTATGCTCTGTTTGGGCTTTTTTCAGGTCAACTGTTTCAAGCATATGAAAGAGTTCAGGATCAGATACAGATAAAAGCTCATCTCCGGGCGTGTGCAATAACACTGCTTCAAGTTCTGAATATTCATTGCAAATACCGCAGTCAGCCCAGAGTTTTCCTATATCCTGTTTTAAAGATGAATTGCGCCCTACCCAGTTACTGCCACCATAAGCAGCTTTTTTTGATAAATCTTCAACAATATTATTCATGGTAAAACCCTTTAAATTCTACAATTTGGGTTAAAAGTACGATAATAAGCAAGAACTTATTTTGTGTCAATCTTTATAAAATTCATACACATTTACATACCATTGGAATTCTGTTACTTTATTTTAAGGCAATAAAATCATAACCCAGATACTGAGGATATCATGACCATACCCCTTGAATTGACTTCAGACATGATCATTGTTTTTGGCTTTTTAATCTTTGTCATATGCTTGTTTATATTTGAGATTGTACGTGTTGACATGGTCGGACTTCTAATGATAATACTCCTGCCCCTCTCAGGAGTCATTGATGCTTCCCAGGCTATCAGCGGTCTGAGTTCCAATGCTGTGGTCTCTATTATTGCCATCATTATTATTGGTGCGGGTCTGGATAAAACCGGGGTTATGAATGTTTTAGCACACCATATCATCAGACTTGCCGGTAAAAGTGAAATCAGAATCATGGGCCTGATTTCAGGAACTGTAGCTTTTATTTCAAGCTTTATGCAGAATATTGGTGCTGCTGCACTTTTCCTTCCAGCCACCAACAGAATATGCAGGCAAATGAATATACCCATCTCAAAAATACTTATTCCCATGGGTTATTGTGCAGTTATTGGCGGATGCATTACCCTTGTGGGCTCCAGCCCGCTTATACTTCTCAATGATCTTATGGCTGCATGGTGGTCAAACAACCAAATTGCTCTGGGTGATAAAACATTTGAAGCTTTTGGACTGTTCAGTGTCGCTCCCCTAGGCATTTCACTTGTTATAGCA
Organism: Desulfobacteraceae bacterium; assembly: GCA_021107575.1. Classification (GTDB taxonomy): domain Bacteria; phylum Desulfobacterota; class Desulfobacteria; order Desulfobacterales; family Desulfobacteraceae; genus JAIOSM01. The sequence goes on from JAIOSM010000261.1 coordinate 1,081, forward strand.
GCAGTTCTCTACTTTGTTATTTTTGGTAAAATAGTACTGCCAAAAGTTTCAAGCAAAGATACTGCCACCTGTCTTTTAAACAATGATCTCGACTGTACCTATGGGGAAGAAATCCAGCAGGTTTATGAATTCCATGTACCTAAAGACTTTATAACCAAGCGGCTGGATGAACTGAAAATCCGCCCACTTTATCATTCAACTGTTGTCTGTATCTGTAAACGGGATGGTCATTTCAAGGTAACTGTACCTGCCCGGGCAGATATCATCGAACCCGGGGATGTGGTAGGAATTATAAGCAACAAGGAGCATGTTAAAAAACTGGCAAAGGATATGGGGTGGGATCTTTGCGATGAGCTTGACAGGCTTAACGAGGTCATGGGCCCTGATATGGCAGGAATTACCGAAGCTATTGTCAGTCCCAGATCAGAACTGGTAGGGAAAACCCTGCACCAGGTGTATTTCAGAAAACGATATCATGTAAATCCCCTGGCCATTTACCGCAAAAACAAAGTACAACTGGAAGATATTTCAGAAACAAAAATACAACCAGGAGACACTTTTTTACTCTATGGGCAATGGGAAAAATTCCATCTCCTGCAAAGAAAACCGGATCTGGTATTTACTGAGTATATTCAGGGAGTAATCATGCACCCGGAAAAAGCAGGATTTGCCGTTGCCTGCCTGGTTCTGGCCCTTGTACTTGCCCTTGGATTTAAAATCCAGCTATCCATTGCATTGCTCACAGGTGCTGTGGGCATGATTTTAACGCGCGTCTTGTCCTTGGACGAAGCCTATAAAGGAGTTGACTGGATGACGGTTTTTCTGCTGGCAGGACTTATTCCCCTGGGACTTGCCTTTGAAAAAACCGGTGCTGCCATGTATCTCTCCAACGGCATCACTAATGCAATGCATGGATATTTAACTCCATTAAACATGTTTTTGCTTATTGGGATACTGACCTCTTTTTTCACCCTGGTCATCTCTAATGTCGGCGCCGTAGTCCTTATGATACCCCTTGCAATGAACATGGCGCTGCAAGGTGGTGCAGACCCGAGAATGGCAGCCATGCTGGTAGCCATCACCGCCTCCAATACATTTATTCTCCCAACCCATCAGGTCAATGCCCTTATCATGAAGCCGGGCGGCTATCATGTCAAAGACTATATCAGAGCCGGAGCGGGCATGACATTGGTATTCATCACAGTTGTCATATTAATCATGTATTTCTTCTATGGGATATATGCCTGAGCAATTTCAATTATTCCTTAAACAATGGAGATACCTATGAAAACATCAAATAAATAAAGGAATAAAAATGGATGAAATTTTTACAATATCAGGAGAATATATTGAGCTGATAAAGCTTCTTAAAGCAACTGGTCTGTGCGGTACTGGTGGTCATGCCAAAATGGTTGTTGAAGACCGGCTGGTTAAAGTTGATGAAGAGATTGAGACTCGTAAGCGGCGTAAAGTAAAAGGCGGCATGATTGTTCAATATGATAACCATAGTATCAAAGTTGTTTATAATGAATAATGGGAGAATAGTGATAAATTAATCATAGCAGGAAGGGGCTTTCTTGAAACATAATTTTTTATCACCAAACAGTCTGTTTTCCAGCATCCGTTCAAAGTTCATTGCCATCTTTGTTATTCTAGGCGTAATTCCGCTGATTGTTGTAGGGTTCTTTGCCTATAAAAGTGCATCAAACGCGCTTTTATTGCAGACAGGGGAACAATTGGGCAATCTTGCAGACAAAACTGCCCAACAGATTGATACCTTTTTTGAAGTGGTTGAAAAAGATATTGATCTGCTGTCAAATTTCCCTTTTATCCAGCTTTCTTTTCTTCAGTATGAATTTGGTCAAAGGCTTGATACTGCCAGAAGGCTGGTGGAAGAATATGGGGAAAAAAATCAATATTATAAACGTATTCACCTGATCAATCTTCAGGGCAAATCCATTTTAACTGTCACCCGGAATGACAAACAACAGACTATCAATAAGAACTCCAAATTGTTTAATACCTTTGACTGGTTCAATGTTGCGCTTGAAAAAGACATATTTCTGTCAGATATCATCATGGATGATTCCTTTGCCGATTCCTTCCTGATCCTTGCAAAAAAAGTATATGATTTTGAAGATAAAACAAAACCTGTGGGAATCCTTGCTTTTGAAATCAAGCTCTCCTCCTTTACCCTTTTTGTTTCAAGTTTAAAGATCGGCACACAGGGATATTCTTTTCTGCTCAATGACAAAGGGTATCTAATATATCACCCTGACCAAAGTCTGAATTTGAAAAATACCTTTCTTAAAGACGGGGATGCAAAACTTGCAATTCTTATAAAAAAAATGCAGTCAGGAGAACGCGGGTTCGGAGATTACCTTTTTAAAGAAGAAATAAAATATATGGTGTTCACCCCATGCAGGGTAAAAAACTGGAGCGTGGGAATCACATTGCAACGGTCAGAATTCATGGCTGATATTATTAAACTTCGCCAGAGCATGGTGACATTCAGTACCATGATTATCATTCTGATTATTTTTGTTTCATTCCTGTTTATAAAAAGCCTGACCCAGCCTATCAACCAATTGATCACCGGTGCCAGGGCTATCGGAGCAGGAGATCTGGATCAGACCATTCGTGTGGAATCATCAGATGAATTTCAGGGACTGGGAAGAGAATTCAATAATATGGCTGCCAGGCTAAAAACAAGTATGCAGGAAATTGTTGAACTCAAAACATTTAATGATGATATTTTTAGAAGCGTATCCAGTGGTATTATTACTGTAAACCGTAAAGGAGACTTAACCTCGATCAACAGGAGTGCCCAAAAAATCTTTTCATTCCCAAAGGATCTAATTGATAATAATACCCTGGAAAATATCCCTCCAGGGATCAAAAACCCTCTGGCTTTGTTAATGCTGACTCTGGAGAAAAAAGCAAGAACACAACACCAGGTTATAGACTTTTTAAATCAACAAGGAGATCCTGTTTTTATTGAAATCAACACCTCCCTGCTCAATGACAGCGAGGGTAAAATCATTGGTGCTATTGCTGATATCAGGGATATTACCCTTAGAAAACGGATGGAAGAATTGATGGTACGGGTTGATAAACTGGCATCTCTAGGGGAACTCTCCGCCGGGATTGCCCACGAGATCAGGAATCCTCTTGCAGGGATGAAAACAAGTATCCAGGTATTGGCAAAAAAACTGACAGAGCCTTCGCAACATTTACTAACTGAAGGGGTTTTAAGCGAAATAAACCGCCTTAATAAAATTGTTACAGATCTTTTAAAATTCTCAGGTCCATCCCCCACTTTTCCCGGACCCGTGGATTTAAAAAATGTACTTAAAAAAACCCTTAATCTGCTAATGGGAAAAATAGAAAAATATAATATCAAAATTATTCAAAAATATGATCGTAGTATCCCAAGTGCTTTTCTTGACAGGGAGCAGATCCAGCAGGTATTTTTAAACCTGCTGCTGAATGCTGTTAATGCCATGTCAAAAGGAGGCACCCTGACTATTTCTATAAAGATGGTATTGGACCAGGACAGGATCAAGGAAAAAATCACCCAATCCTTTGATCCTGTTTTCTCACTGGAAAACGAATATATGGCCGTCTCATTCAAGGATACAGGTTCTGGAATAAAAGAGGAAAACCTCTCCCGTATATTTAATCCCTTTTTCACAACTGATCCTAATGGCACGGGCTTAGGACTTTCCATTGCTCATAAACTTTTGGAAAAAAATAACTCATATATTTTTATTGACAGCAAAGAAGGCAAAGGGTGTAACGTCACCCTGATTATCCCTGTGGCTGATGAATCCAAAGACAGTCTGCCTGAAACGCCGTTAGAAGGATAAGAAAAAAAGGAAGTAAAAGCATGGCACAAGAAAAAATTCTAATTGTAGATGATGAAGAAGTTCTTTGCCGATCATTAAAAATGGATTTTGAAGAAGACGGCTACATGGTTAAAGTTTCAAACAGCGGTGAGCATGCCCTTGAATTGATATCGGAATTTGACCCTGCTGTTGTGCTTCTGGACTTAAGACTGCCGGGAATAAACGGGATTGAGGTTCTAAAAAAAATCTCTGCGTATGATCCAGATATTGCCGTAATTATCATGACAGCATTTGGCGATACAACAATCACGGTTGAAGCGGTTAAATGCGGAGCTTTCCACTTTATCAACAAACCTTTTGAGTTGGAAGAATTAAAAAAACTTGTCCAACAGGCCATTAAAGATCAGGTGTTAAAAAGAGAAGTTGAATATCTCAGGTATCAGCAGCGCAAGATATACCGTTTCTGTGACCTTGTGGGTAAAAGTGATAAAATGATGGAAATATACAAACAGATTGAAATCCTTTCCAAAACAGATCATACCACTGTGCTGGTCTTAGGGGAAAGCGGTACCGGCAAGGAGCTTGTTGCAAGTGCGATTCATTTTAAAAGTAAAAGAAACAAAGCCCCTTTTATGGAAATCAATTGTGCCTCTTTACCGGAAAATTTAATTGAAAGCGAACTTTTCGGGTATGAAAAAGGTGCCTTCACAGATGCAAAACAGCAAAGAAAAGGATTGTTAGAGATTGCCAATCACGGAACGGTTTTTCTTGATGAGATCGCAGAAATGCCTATGTCCATCCAGGCAAAGCTGCTTACATTCCTGGAAAAGAAACAGTTTAAACGACTTGGGAGCGGCAAGGATATCAAAGTTGATGTCAGAATTGTTGCAGCCACAAACCAGGATCTTTTAAAAGCCATTGAAAAGAAAAAATTCAGAAAAGATCTTTATTATCGTTTAAATGTTGTTTCCATTCATGCCCCTCCTTTAAGAGAACGCAAAGACGACATCCTGGCTTTAAGCAATTATTTTCTGGAGGAATTCTCCAAAGATATGGGAAAGATACCCAAAACTCTGCTGCCTGAAGTTGAAGACATTTTTAATGCTCACCCCTGGCATGGAAATGTCAGAGAACTAAGAAATGTCATTGAACG
>JAIOSM010000103.1 GCA_021107575.1 Desulfobacteraceae bacterium
AGTAGGGTTTTTAGTAATCAACAAATAATCAATTTGTATTTTTTTTGAAGTCAGTTCTGACAATTTTATGTCATTATCAATGATAGCAAACTTCTTATCATGAAACTGGATAAATGAACCCTTACAAAAAAAATGGTTATGGTTAAATGATTCTTCCTGTGTCAGGATTGAGTCTAAAGAATAGTGCATATTTCCATCAACTTTCGAAAAAAGCCAGTGCTCTCTTACATACCACCTCATCTTTTTATCATTGAATATAAGAGAACTATCAGCAAGAAAAACATTTTGCTTGCCAGTAATGAAATCCAATCCTGTTTGCTTGGGAATACTGTAAATTACTATCTTTCGTTGCCTTTTCAGGTAATAATGCTGTGGAACCTTAATCAGAGCGAGAATAATCAATAGAGAAAGTAAATATAAAAGAATCTTCTTATTCTTCATGCTTATCATCTGCCCAATCATCAAAAAGAGTAAATATAAGATGAGAACCTCATAACCAACCAGCAATATCCCTTTTGTAGTAGAAAAAGGCAGGTTGTCAATCAAATGGACTGACCCATTCATTGTTTTAAGAAATAATTTAAAAATTATACGAAAAAAATCATGCATATAAGGAATTGGAGAGCAAATCAGGGCAATTATTCCAGAATAGATGATCATCCCGGCAAGAGGGATTACAATTAAATTTGTAATGATAAAATAATTTGGAAACTGATGAAAATAGAGCAGTGCCAATGGAAATGTAGCAAGCTGAGCAGCTATGGAAACCGTAGTCAATGACCAAATCTTATCCATTGCTTTTCCGGGAGCCGACCAAAGTTGATATAAAAAAGGCTGTACAGACAAGATGCCACTCAACGCTAAATATGAAAGTTGAAATCCAACAGCAAACAACATATGGGGATTAATAATAAGTAATATGAGGGCCGAGGCAAAAAGTGTATTAAAAATATTAGTATGCCTCTTAAAAGTAGATCCTAAAGCTATAAAACTAAACATCAGGGATGCCCTTAAAACTGATGGCGCCAATCCGGTTATAAAGGCATACGCCCATATTAATAAAATGATTAGTATGGTTCGGACGATATTCCAATTACGATTTCTTTTCAAAAACAAAAAACAGTACCCAAGAACTATATAAATGATCCCTACATGCAGTCCGGAAACACACAATACATGCATCGCCCCTGCTGACGAGAAATTCTCCTTTTGCTCGTCACTAAGTTTATCCTTACTTCCCAGCAGGAGAGCTGAAGCCAGTGCAAATTCATCTTTGCTAAGTTTCAGGCTTTTTATTTTTTCCTGAATGGTATTACGGATCTTTCCGGATTCTGAAACCAGTGTTCTCGGTGTATGGCGAGAACTTAAAAACCAGGCATCCGCATTAATATAGGTATGATGGTAAATGCCTTTATGGGAAAGGTAACCTGAATAGTTAAACTGATCAGGATTGGGAGGAGGCTTTACTTCTCTTATCCTGGAACTGATTATAAGATAATTTCCATACTTAATATTATGAGAACGACTATCCTTTTGCACATAGCAAAGCACTTTCCCGGAAAAGTGAAACCAGTTATCTTCCGACTTCAGGCCGATTAATTTCGTTTGAAATTTATATGTTTTTTCGGTGCATTCCGGTTGGCTTACCACCTTTAAAATTATATAATCATAATCAGCCGGAAAGTAATTCTCAATATGATCAGACTTGATTCGATTATCAGAAAAGAGGGTTATCAACATCCCAAACAAGAAATACTGTAACAGAATAGTTATTCCGTGTAGTATTCTTGCTTTATAACTATGAATAAATAAAACTGAAAAGATAGAGAAAATGAACAAAAGAAGTAACGGAATCAAAGCCAGGCCGGATAGTTCAATGTTATGAGGTACACAACAATCATCAAACAGAATACCAGCCAGGAAGGCCAGCAGTAACTTAGCAATTGGGAAACGAAAAGAATGAAACACTGTTTGCGTTTCCTGTTAATCCGCAGATCAACGAATTGTTACCCGTTAAGGGAATAAAATCTGCTATTGGGTATTCTTAGTCAGAGGTACGGGAAGGATGTCTGAAATTTATTATCTGTTTTTGCAGTAAACAGGTAGGGAGCCTGCAGGATCATGACCGTTCTGTTTCTATCGGGAGTAAAACATTAATTGGAGTTCCATGAAAATAGGTATAATCCTTTGGATACCCAATTTTCTGTTTATAATTTTTAAAACAATCTTTCTGATAATCTGATATTGTCATTTCTGTTTTTTTGTTAAGCTTGGCGGTAACGAAATAATGTTTTATTTCAAGTGATTCAAACATATGTATGAAAAAAATGCAAACTAAAAATCTGTTTGAGGTTTAAATTATAAGGAGATCATTTTGATAAAAAGCAAGTTGGACGAAGCCATATCATTCCATTGAAATCGTATTCAATAATAGGGAGGGATGTCATCTCCCGCATACCTGACCACATGACAAATCGACTAATGAAACTCCTGCCACAAAACTGGAAACCACTTCCGGAAAATCACCAATAAGATTTTTTTAAATTTAGCAAGGTGTAACAGACGGAAGGGTTACAATGATCATATTAATATCATTATGGCTTAATTCTTTAAAACATTCTAAAAACAAGTTTCTCCTTTTATAAACCATTTATCTTTTAATATAAATATCCAGTTTTTACTTTTATTATCATGAAAATTAATAATTTTCTGTGCTGTTTTTTTATCTTCTGGATTAAAATCAGCTCTAAACCAAAAACTAAAGCAAGGATATTTTTGCTCTTCATAGGTGACTTTAATCCATTCCTTATTACCTGATATGTCTCGGATTCCTTCTTCTTTCATAAATATAAGAATATTGTATACTGTTGTATCGCCTTTAATCTGACTAATAGAATCTAACTTAATTGAGTTTTCTCCCTGTTTTAGTTTAACCTTGTTGTCCTTATAATCAAAAGCGAACCCGAAATATGATTTTTCTTCTGAAAGATACTTCTTAGTTGTTTCAAAATCTATATAATTTTCCTGAAAATGTTTAGATAATTCGTCAACTAATTTCGTTCTCTTACTACTTGTATCGCAAGAAACCATTAATATAAAAATAGATACAGCTAAACCTATATTAGTCATATTATTTCTATTATTTATTTTGCTTTTCATATATTATCCTTCCTAAGAATATTGAGGTTTGCTCCCCTCTCTCATCTAACCTTCCTTCATCTAACAATGAAAAACCTTGTACTCCAACCATAATAATTCAAATCAAGGGTTGAAATAGGCCTTTTTTATTACAATTTTTATTTTACCCACACCCACTCCTCCTAAGTGTAGGGTTACGGTGTACACATATTTTTTACAAATTTAATCCCTTTTATCATATAATTTAGTTAGCTGCCTTTCATTAAATACACACCCTTCTCTTTTACCAAATTTTATCCCAGAGGGATAAACTGTTTATAGCAATATGAATTTATCAGACCAT
>JAIOSM010000057.1 GCA_021107575.1 Desulfobacteraceae bacterium
TTGATATCCCAGAAGGTCCTGAGGTTCAGGCGATAAAAACGATCAAAAAACGATTCAAATTCAGGTTGCACCCTGTGAAAAACAAGTAGAACAACCAACAACAGCAGCCAGGCAAATATATTTAATGCAATAAGCGATTTCGACCAGAAATCCCTTTGCTTTCGTCGATTATTTATATGCATGCAGCAGCAATCAGAGTGTTATATTGTAATAATTGTTTAAGTAATTTCCAAAGCTTTTTTAAAGCAACTCTTTTTTTATTCATGCTATTCTCCTCATCTAAGTTTTCGGCAATTCAGTTACCTGAAAGAAGGTAAGCAATCAGTCCGTTTATAATAATATTTAGACTCCTCTTGAGCAGGAGTTTTCCACAAGTTTAATTTTATAATAATAGGATAAAGATTTGAGTTCTGTCAAGGGAAGCGAAACCTAAATCCACTGCCAAATTTTTACAATCTTCTCCATGCATTTTTGATTCCGGTATATTGCTCACAATACCAAATATTTTATACCGTTTACTATTTATTTGCATTGTTGGAAAAGGTAAAGACAATTGAGGGTTTTACATTCCAGGTAAAGTTTGATGATCAACCAAGTATTTGCCTTTTCTACTACCGATTATTTTGTAAACAGGATACCAGTCCTTTACCTGAGAGACTGCTGTTTTAAAACTGTCAGTGACCTTGCATCATAATCAGTGCAGGATGATAAGAGCCCTTTGTTTCCTTCCTTGAGTTTCAAAAAGTTCATTAATGAATGTAATTCATTAAATATCAGGCTATTAGTTCAGTTAAATCCCTCAATATTCTTGACTTTTTTTTGTTTTTTTGAAAAAATTGCTGACGATGTTTACAATTGATTCATGAAGCTATTTTTTTAAATAGTTTTTATATACATGATCAGTTTGGATTTGGTATTAATTTTAGTTTTTCCTTATTAATAAGGGGGGTAGCAATGATAATTGCTGAGAGAAAGCCATTAGATGAAATAAAGAGCATGGTTGAAGGCTTTGACAAGGTGTTAGTTATAGGTTGTGGTACTTGTGTCAGTGTTTGCCTTGCTGGTGGATCAAAAGAAGTTTCAACGCTTATTTCCGAATTAAGGCTGGCATTTGGTAATGCTAAACCAGAATTTGGAGCGGAAACATTAAAAAGACAATGTGACATGGAGTTTTTATCTGAACTTGATGTGATTGCAAATGATTATGATGCTTTTTTGTCCATGGCATGTGGAGCTGGTATCCAGTTTCTTGCCGAAAGATTTCCTGAAAAGCCTGTGTTCCCGGCTGTTAACACAACTTCCATAGGTGTGAATCGTGATGTCGGAGTATATGAGGAAAATTGTCGGGCTTGCGGTACCTGTGTACTTGGTGTAACAGGAGGGATATGCCCTGTAACAACTTGTGCAAAAGGCCTTTTTAATGGCCCATGCGGCGGAACTAATCAGACAAGCTGCGAAATAAATCCAGATCAGCCATGTGCCTGGTATAAAATATATGAACGTCTTGAGAAGCAGGGACGTCTTGATTTGATAACTGAGATTACCCCGGCAAATAACTGGGTTAATCAGACACCAAGGACAACTATCCAGCCTGGGTATGAAGAGCGGGCAGCTGCCTTGAAAGAATAAATTTTAAGGTCTTAATTTTGGATTAGAAAAGGAAGGAAAATATGAAATCAGGAAGTAATCTTGAAAAAGTTCTTGAGGCTGGGCATTTTGCTTTTACAGGAGAAGTCGGACCACCTCGTGGAGCAAATGTTGAAGCATTAAAGGAAAAAATATCCCATTTAAAAGGGATGGTAGATATGGCTAATATTACAGATAACCAGACTGCCATGGTTCGTATGTCGAGCTGGGGAGCAGGGATTATCTGTCAACAGGAAGGTGTTGAGCCAAATTATCAAATGGTATGCCGTGATCGAAACAGGCTTGCAATGCAGGCTGATATCCTTGGAGCATATGCGCTGGGTTTAAGAAATATACTCTGTCTTTCAGGAGATCATCAGATGTTTGGCGATCATCCCAATGCAAAAGGAGTATTTGATATAGATTCAATGCAGCTTATTAATATGGTTAAAACAATGAGAGACGAAGGTAAATTTCTTGGTGGAGCAGACATTGATGAACCCCCAAAAATGTTTATCGGAGCCGCAGCCAACCCTTTTGCAGAGCCTTTTGAATGGCGTGTCCATCGTCTTGCAAAAAAGATAAATGCCGGAGCTGATTTTATTCAGACCCAGTGTATCTATAATATGGATAAAATGCGTGAATGGGTTAAACGTGCAAATGATATGGGCCTTACTGATAAAGTTTATATACTTGCCGGAATCACTCCGATGAAAAGTGTTGGTATGGCAAAGTATATGAAAAGTAAGGTACCGGGAATGGATGTGCCTGATGATGTTATTAAACGGTTGCAGGGAGCCCCGAAAGGTAAAGTTGCAGAAGAGGGTATAAAAATGGCCTGTGAGCAGATTGCAGAATTTAAAGAGATGAAGGGAGTTGCCGGAGTTCATCTTATGGCAATTGAATGGGAACATAAAGTACCTGAAATAGCTGAAAGAGCTGGAATGTTACCAAGACCAAAGGTTTAAGAACCTTGAGTTTATAAAGGAGGCACCAATTGAGTAATAATACTGTTATGGTAGTTGGTGGAGGAATTGCAGGGCTTACAGCCGCTTGGGAGCTTGCAGGGCAAAATATAAAAGTTGAGCTTGTTGAGAAAACTTGTTTTCTTGGCGGGCACAGTATTGGTTTTACCTGTAAAGCAACTGATGAATGTCGGCAATGCGGAGCTTGTAGTGTTGAACAAATGCTCTCCAACGTTGTTAACGAGCCATTAATAAATGTTCATTTAAGAACTGAAATAAAGAATATCAATAAAGGTAAAAAAATCAGTGCTACTCTGGGGAAAACAGATATTGACATACCCAATACAGGTTTATTAAAAGGGTTTTCTCAATATAATTCTCCCATGTATGTGGCAGGTGACAAAGTTTCATCAATGCCTTATGAAACTGCAAAAATCGATGGGCTTGGAACAGATGGAAAGCTTGATGTAGATGCAGTGGTTCTTGCAACAGGATTTTCACCTTTTGATCCAAGAATAAAAGGGACATTCGGATATGGTGAGAAAAAAAATGTAATTACAGGATTGGAACTTGATAATATACTAAGAGAGAATTCCAC
>JAIOSM010000031.1 GCA_021107575.1 Desulfobacteraceae bacterium
TTATTGTATGAATACCTCTTGGGACACGCACCCATAAATAACCTGTATCAGGGTCACGATACATGCTTGAAACAGGATCCCCATTCAACAAAACAGTCTCAGGGAGCCATTGTTTGGCTTTCCCCGGCAATGGAATTGCCAGGCTTTTATACAGACTGTGAACTTCCATTGCAATCTTAAGCTTATGCTTGTCTATCACTATTTTCATTCGTGGGCTTACAGCGCAATTTGGCGCACAATCAGGTTTTTCTTTTTCAATTAACTTTACTTTAAGTTCATGAAGCAACTCTTTTGGAGGAAATGAATTTTCCGCATTGGCAGGAATTGCAGAGAACAGACAAATAATCATTAAAAGAATCACACCAACTGCACTTGGTTTTATATTAGAATAATCAAAACCCCTTCCCTTGGAAAATTTAACTCCAGCAATTCCGTAAATCAATAAACCAAGTAAAATAACCCGGACAAAGCCAAGCACCATATTAATTTTCGGAGATATAAAGACAAACTTCATTGTCTCATCCTTTTTAACAGGCCCGTTCCACGAAAATTTAATTTTATTCCAATTCCATGTTGGCATTCCGGCACCTGTCTGAATTCTTGCGTTGGAATCAAATTCATTTATTGCCACTCTGACTGCACTGCTTTGCATACTGTCCATGTAAAATGCCTTTTGCTGAATTTTGCCCTTGCCCTCTTTCTCCGACATATCTATTCCCAATGTTGCCTTGCCAGCCATTTTTTTAAAAGAAACCGCGGGTTTCATTTGAGACTTTGCCACATCTGGAGCTGATGCTGCTGTCTGTGAACGCTTTTGTAATGTTCTATCCATTGCACGCCATGAATATTCAAGTTGAGGGTAAATCCCGTGTTTTATCTGGGCTACCATAAAAGGCAAGCTAATGATAATCAGGCAGGCAATACAGACCAATCTATAATTGTTGATCAGAGAATATATTTTACCCTTTGGTATAACCTTTAATAGAGCAAGTGCTGCCAGGATATGGAGCCACACCCAACATGGAGCCCCTGATTCATGCTGGATAAGCCCAAGAACAATTAATGCAATAAAGCCCCATTTAAAGGATATGAGTCTTGCCACCCCAAGTGAAATTATCAGTACAAGAAAAAAATCAAGCAGAGTCCATGATTTTAGCCAGGTTTTTCTTATATTATCAATACCTGATGCATCAAGCAAAGACCATCCCGGAGGTAAATGGATCTCTCCAGCAACCGAATGAAAATCACGGTCCCATCCTGTTACAGGAATCAGGCCTGATTTATTTATTCTGCTTTCAGCAGTCATGTTAACATTACCATAACGCATTTCAATACCTGCCTTGCCGGAATCATCAAGTTGAGTGATAAATTGTTCTTTCCCATTCAACATAATTCTTCCAGGCTCAACAGGTGGGTTAATCGTAAGCCGCCAGCCTGTGGTCATTATACCTGAAATACGATCCTTGACAGAATAACCATTACCATCAAAATCAAGCCATAAAATCCTGTTAAGATTAAGTTTATCCGGTGCGGGATGAGAGTCGCCACGCTTTTTCTCTTCAAACTTCATAATCTCTTTAGATGACATCAAATATGCCGGGAAGGATTTCCATGCTTCAGGCATAGTTGTCTGCTGGGGGTCTATTTGTGCCGGTCCTTTGATATCAACAATGCGTAAATAATTATGGGGTTCAAACGACCATATCTCTTTATCAGTATTAAAATTGCCTAAAGAAGTCCGGGACAAAGTTTTTGCAGCACCTTTATGTCTTAAAGTGATTTTAATCTGCCATTTCCCGGGCTTTGCCTGTATGAGTAATATCCCATTTTCTTCAATCTTGACAGGGAGTTTGCTCTCAAGTTTCACAGGGATAAAATCTTTAATGCCGATCTTGCCAATATTTACTTTTCGGTGTTTCCCAGATATATATAAATCAAGATTTGTTACAACTTGTAAAGGGATACTGTCTTTAACTAAACGATGGACTTGCACTTCACATCGATTTTCCCTTTCTTTTGCATCGAGTTTGTCCTGACCATGTTTAAGCCAGAGTCTGCCAGTGTTATCCATGCGAGGAAAAGCAATTTTTTCTCCCTGCACTGACAAATCCAGCAATCCGCTTTGTGCTGGTATTTGAATCCATTCCGGGCGAGTATCAAAATAAAACGTCCCGGTTACTGTATACTTTCCAGGGCTTTCAATAAAAATTGCAGGAATCCCTCCCCGATTACCCACAAGCCATTCTTTGTCATTTACTTTAACCTTATCGGGCCAAAATTTATTATTTCCAGGAAGTTTCACCCATATATCTTTAGAATATACTTCCCATTTTTGAGAAAACAGAGCATCTTTGGCATAAAAGTCAAGCTTAAGATCAGACGGCCATGAACATACTTCTTGTGAAAGTCTGTTATAAATCAAGGGGCAATCTTTTTCTTCCTCCCCGTGCAACACCCAGTCAACCCATGGTTTTAAAGGATCAGGAACCTTTTGTTGTGGTAAGGGTTCAGCAAAAAGAGAAGTTGCACACAATAAAACAACCAAACAAATGATAAATCTTTTCATAACAATCTCCTGATTTGAACAGCATTTACAATTCCCAAACATATAGGAATGTATTAAAATTATACAATAAAAGCAATAATTGACCTAATAAAAACAGAAGAGCTATATTTCACCATCAGTGCATCATCTTTCCTTGACATTTTTTATCCCCATGGATAAAAATATGAAGAAAAGATAATTATATAGGGTGTCATATGCGAATTATAGTTCCAAAAAAAATTGAAACAAAACGTTTAACTCTTCGTCAATTTGAAGAAAAAGACTGGAAGGATATGCATGGGTTTTACTCTGATGAAATTGCAACAAAATATACATTTGGACGTGCACTGACTGAAGGTGAAAGTTGGCGTACTGTTGCAGGACTTGTGGGACATTGGCAATTAAGAGGCTATGGTCCATATGCATTAGAGCTGAATCATTTAAATAAAGTTATTGGTACTGTCGGATTTTGGTATCCATGTGAATGGCCGGAACCAGAAATCAAATGGAATCTTTTACGGAAATATTGGGGACATGGTTATGCCAGTGAGGCTGTTCGGGCTGTACAAAATATTGCAAAAGAATGCTTGCCAGATACTCCATTAATCAGTTTTACGGATTCAAAAAATTCAGCAGCAATAAATCTTGCAAAAGCAGTTGGTGCTACATTTGAAAAAGAATTAGAATTTCGTGGTGGTATATGGCATGTTTACCGTCATCCTGAATAAAAAAAACAGGTGATTTCATAACCAAAAGACTCTCTTAATAGGAGGTGGTAATGTTTAATACGGAATTTTTATTTACATCATTGATCGTAATTCTGATACCAGGGACAGGAGTGATTTATACAGTGTCAACAGGTCTTTTCCTTGGATGGCGGTCAAGTATCGCTGCAGCTTGCGGCTGCACTGCAGGCATTATCCCTCACTTATCTGCAAGCATACTTGGATTATCTGCCATCCTTCATATGAGTGCTGTCGCCTTCCAGGCTGTTAAATATGCCGGCGCTGCCTACTTGTTCTATCTTGCATGGTCAATGTGGCGTGACACAGGAGCATTTAAATTTAATTCACCTTCCCATAAAAATGGCTTAAGACAAATTGCAACACGGGGGTTTTTGATTAATATTCTTAATCCTAAACTATCAATATTCTTCCTGGCTTTCCTGCCACTTTTTATCTCGCCAAACACTTTATCACCAATGTTTGAGATGTTTATTCTGAGCGTTGCATTCATGGCTATGACGTTAATTGTTTTCATTCTGTATGGCATCTCAGCAAATGGAGTTCGAAGGCACGTTGTCAACTCACCGAGGATAATTGTCTCGCTGCAACGATCATTTGCCGCCACATTTGCAGCCCTTGGTATTAAGCTTGCGATGACAGACCGATAACTCAATATTAGTAAAAATATTTTGAGGGAAAAAGCCGTGGGAAAACTTGATGGAATAAATTATCTATTTGATTGAACTCTTTTTATCATGTTACTAACATTCTTGTCAGCATTGATTATGCTTAAATGTACTTTGGGGTGCTTATTTTTAAAAACTCTGAATATTTGGTCTGCAAAGGCTTGTCCAATTTGAGTTACTCCTTCAAAATCAAGAACAACCTCACGAAATCTATCAAAGCGTGATATGAGGCGTTTAGCCTGGGATCTTGACAATAAAGATTCACCTTCATGTTCCATCAGCTTAACAGGAATACGAGTTTTGTGAAAACTTGGATCTTTATCAGGATTTGCATATTCATTAAATATGTCACTTAATCTTATTGTAGAATCTTTTCTGATTTTCATTACAACACCAGTGCCGTCAAGATCACTTATATCTTCCCAAAGAGTCCCTTCCTGGTGACCTAAACCCTCAAAGGTTAATTTGTGTGAAACTATCAAAAACCAATTAAAAACTCTGGAAGTGAAAAAAATCCCTTCGCCGGAATGGTTCTCAGGATCAGAGGTGAATTTACCTTTTGCAAGTTCCAAAATAGAATATTTTGAATGCTCTAATCCAAGTGCATTTTTTATTTTCCTAAAAATTCCAATGCCATTATCGATTATTCTAAATTCAAGGCTTAGGTGATCAACAATCAATTCGACAATCAATTCTCTTGCTTCTGAGTGATCAATAACATTGTTAACCATTTCAGTGAATCCGTACTGGCAAATTTCTTTTATATTGTTGCTCAGTTCGCCAAGCAGAGGAGATATATTTTTAGACCATAAAATATCTTCTTCCAAGTTTTTGTTTGTATAGTCCCATTTATAAACAGTTTTAACCAATTGATAATTAGGTTTCATGTTTGATCATTGTTTTTCTATAATATTATCTTCTACCAGTTCATTGATATATTTCAGCACAGTAGGTTTTGTAATTTTGAAATAATCACATGTATGTTGTGTAATTCCATCCGGGTTATCAGAAATATTAGAAATAATAAAATTTTTTATCATTTCAATGACTTCTTTAGTAAATTTCATTTAGCTCACCATTACTTTATAATAAAAATAAATACAGTTTTTACCTAAGTGTAGTAAACATAATTCATATTCATGCCAATGTAAAGTAAAAATAAACTATTTTTTAAGCCTTCATTGACTAACTTGGAAGGGACAGCATCCTCTAAACTCCTAGAAAATCTTTTACCCATTGATTTTTTGGAGTTTGGATAAGTTGCTCGGGTGTTCCTTTTTGCTCAATTACACCTTGCTTCATGATGATGACAATATCTCCCGTGGCAAAGGCTTCTTCATGGTCATGGGTAACAAAGATAGTGGTTATGCTCAGCTTTGAAATGATCTTTGTCAGCTCTATTAAGAGACGTTTTCTCAATACCTTGTCAAGAGAGCTTAAAGGTTCATCCAGCATTATTAAATCCGGGCTTGGGGCAAGGGTTCTTGCAAGGGCAACTCTTTGGCGTTCTCCTCCGGAAAGTTCATCAATATGCCGTTGAGAAAAACCATCAAGACCTGTCATTAAAAGCATCTCGCTGACACGGAATTTAATTCTATCTTTATTCAGGCCTTTCATTTTCAAGCCAAAGGCAATATTATCAAATACATTCAGATGCGGAAACAAGGCAAATTCCTGAAACATCATGCCAAAATTTCTTTTGTGGGCAGGATAAGAATTCATTTGTTGCCCATCGAACAGAATATTGCCTGAATCCGGATTTTCAAGGCCTGCAATAAGTCTTAACAATGTTGTTTTCCCGCTTCCTGATGGGCCAAGCACGGACAATCTTGTACTCTTTGGTAATTTTAGATTAATATCTTTAAGGACTAGACTTTCATCATCATATTTTTTATTGATGTTCTCAAGAATTAACTCGTTGTTCAGTTTGTTTTCCATTAGAATCCTTCTGAATTCTCTGCTCTGAA
>JAIOSM010000205.1 GCA_021107575.1 Desulfobacteraceae bacterium
ATAGGACCAATCACAAAAGATGTAAAAGATGCTGCTATTATATTAAATTGTATTGCAGGTTCTGATATAAAAGATTCAACTTCTATTGATGTAAAAGTGTCAGATTACATGGCAGGTTTTGATGAGTTCGAGAAAACAGGGCTTAAGGGGATGAGAGCAGGTGTGCCCAAAGAATATTTATCTGTCAAAGGCATTGATCCTGATGTTGAAAAAGTATTTTTTGAATCTAAAAAACGACTTGAAGATCTTGGTGTGGAAATTGTTGAAATATCTCTCCCTCATACTGAATATGTTGTTGCAGCGTATTATATTATAGCTCCATGTGAAGCCAGCTCAAACCTTGCACGGTTTGATGGTGTAAGATATGGTCATAGAAGCAAAGATTCTGATGAGCTTGTTGATATGTATAAAAATACAAAATATGAAGGTTTTGGCGAGGAAGTAAAGAGAAGGATTATAATTGGAACCTATGCTCTTTCAGCAGGTTATTATGATGCATATTATGGCAGAGCATCAAAGGTCAGATCATTGATAATGAATGATTTTACTCAGGCTTTTAAAGAGGTGGATATTATTATTTCTCCGGTTGCTCCTACTCCGGCTTTTAAAATGGGTGAAAATATTGATGACCCGCTTTCAATGTATTTGTCTGATATTTTTACTCTTTCTGCTAACATGGCAAGTGTTCCGGGTTTATCGGTGCCTGCTGGTTTCTCTTCAAAAGGACTGCCCATTGGCTTGCAGATGATGGCATCAAGATTTGATGAAAAAAGTTTGTTAAAAGCAGGATATGGGTTTGAAAAATCTGTATTGACAGAGGCCACAGATTCAACAGAGATAGTGGACAGGTTTTGTAAATTATAATTTAATTATCAGGAGCTTATTCAATATGGCAAATATAAAATCAGGCAGTGAAAGTTTGAAAAAAGCAATTATCTGGATTTCAGAGCAAAGAAAGCAAAATCCTGAAAAAGATGTTGTTAAGATTGCTCAGGAAGCAAATATTCAATTCGATTTGAATCCTGAGGACTCTGAGTTTGTTTTAAGATTTATAAAAGATCCTGATTCATAGAGGCGCAAAATGCCTGATATAAGGATTCTTTCTGAAACACTCTCCAATCAAATTGCAGCAGGTGAAGTGGTTGGAAGGCCCGCTTCTGTTGTAAAAGAGCTTGTCGAAAATTCCATTGATGCGTTATCCTCACTTATTACTCTGGAAATCGAGAATGGAGGACGCACTCTTATCAGAGTTTCTGACAATGGTACAGGCATGTCAAAAGATAATGCCTTATTGTCAATTGAAAGGTTTGCCACAAGCAAAATTCTAAAGACCGAAGACCTTTTTTCTATTTCTACAATGGGCTTCAGAGGAGAAGCGATTCCATCCATTGCTGCGGTTTCAAAATTTACTCTTATTACAAGAGTAAAAGATGAAGACGCTGGAACTAATATTATAATTTCCGGTGGGAAATTAATGAATGTAACTGATACAGGTGCTCCTATCGGTACTATGATACAAGTGAAAAATCTTTTTTTTAATACACCTGCAAGAAAGAAGTTTTTAAAAAGCACTAATACAGAGATGAGCCATATTGCTGATACTTTTTCTTCAATCGCTCTTGGAAATAGATATGTCGGGTTCAGACTTTTTCGAGGCGGACAACTTATAAAAAATTTTGCATCCTCAGATTCTCTACACGAAAGAGTAATAAAAGTTTTGGGAAAAGACTTAGCTGACAATCTTTTGGAGATAGACTGCCAGGAGAGCGATATTCATGTATCCGGGTTTATTTCATCTCCTCAGGTAACAAGAAGCAGTTCAAGAATGATCAAGATTTTTGTTAACAACCGTCTTGTAAGTGACAAAGGTGTTGCTTCAGCCATATTAAACGGCTATAGAGGGAGCCTCATGAAATCGCGCTTTCCCCTTGCTGTGATTTATCTGTCTCTACCATTTGATAAGGTTGATATCAATGTCCATCCGGCAAAAAATGAAGTACGCTTTTTTGATGGGAAAAGTGTATGTAATGTTGTTGTAAAAGCTGTTCAAAGTGCATTGGAACAGGCGCAGAAAAAGTTTTTTAAAGAGGCCTTGGTCCCTGAGGCCCCGGAGGTTCCAGTTCCTGTCAAGATCCATAGGTTAAAAAATAAGAAATTAAAACCTCCTGAGATAGTTGAAGAATCATTGTTTAAGTATGCAGAGCAGCCGGTTCGTACAGAATCTCCTGATCATAGGGAACCACCCGGGCATACAGAATTTAAACCCGCCAGGAAAGCATCCCATAAAGAGCCTGAGCGTCCTGCAATTAAACCGGAAAAAGAAATTAAAGAACAAGCTGTTAGTAAGCCTGCCCGTACAGTTAAAGCTAAAATTAATTATAAAGGTAAGTTTTTAATTAAAGGGCAGGTAATGTCAACATATATTGTTGCTGAGACAGGTGATGGCATGGTTCTTGTGGATCAGCATGCAGCCCATGAAAGAATTGTTTATGAAAAGCTTAAAACCGCTAATAAAAGTTCTACTATACAATCCCAGACTCTTTTAATGCCTGAAACGCTTGAGCTTAGCTTCAGGGAGGCTGACCTGCTTATTCAGATTATTGAAGAGCTTTCAGGATATGGATTTGATATTGAGCCGTTTGGCGGAACAACTTTTATTGTGAAATCCGTCCCTGCTATTATTGATAAAAAAGAGACAACCCCCTTTCTTTTTGAAATAATAGACAGCCTGGTTGACAAGAAGACCAGTACTTTAAAAAATCAATGGCTTGATGATACACTGATCTTAATGGCTTGTCACAGCGCAATAAGAGCAAATCAGAAATTGAACATCCAGGAAATGGAACAACTTTTGATTGATCTTGAAAAATGTGAAAATTCACTCCATTGCCCCCATGGACGTCCAACCATGATCAAGTGGGGGAAAAAAGATATGGAAAAGATGTTTAAAAGAATAGTTTAATCGCCTGGTTGCTTAAATCTCTGTTTTTTTATTGACAAAAAAGAAATTCTTATATTATTGTACAACAGCTACGTTAGAAATCCATGGACGGTACACTTACCTCTGAATGAGTATTAAAAGAGATATTTTTGAGTTTAAAGGGCAACTATAGCTTTTTATCTTATAAATGGAGGTATATGTTATGTTCACTAAGTTTCGCATTCTATATCTATCTGCCGTGATATTACTTACAACAGTGATTTTTACAGTATATCTGCAGGCTGCGTCGTTGCAGATAAAACCTGCAAATTTTCAAAAAACCCATGAGATACTTCAATTCACAAATTCCGGGCATGTGCTGGGTTTTCAGCCTAACAGTGTGTATGTAGCCTCGGGCATTCATATTCTCCGAGAGAATTTTATTGGTACAAATGGAGCAGTCTTCCAGACTGATCAGGAAGTAACTGAGGATGGTCGGTCTCAGCCAATGAGTACAGTGAGCTACCCTGAACTCTGGGAGGGTATAACCCTTACCTACGATAGCCCACCAGGAGGTATCCTGCGCAGTACGTATCAGATTAAGCCGGAGGCAGACCCGGGCAAAATAACATTGCGTTACAATGTCCCTGTATATCTGGATACTTTTGGCAATCTGATTTTTAAATTTAAGACAGGGACCATGACTGCAAGTGCTCCGATTGCCTGGCAAACGATCAGGGGGGAATGTGTGATGGTTGATGTAGCCTTTATTCTTGATAATTTACAATCTACTGTCAGTTTTTCACTGGGCAACTATAATTCTGCCTTTCCTTTGACCATCGACCCAACTTTGACCTGGCATACTTTTATGGGATCAACAGGCAATGATTATGGTAATGCCATTGCCGTGGATGACACAGGGAACATTTACGTAGCAGGAACAAGCGAAGCCACTTGGGGAAGTAGCCCTGTGATTGGCCATGCAGGGGGTGGAGATGCTTTTGTTGCTAAGCTTAACAGTAGTGGAGAGCTGCAGTGGAATACATTCATGGGATCGGCGGGGGGTGATCACGGTAAAGCCATTGCAGTGGATAGCAGCGGGAACATCTACGTAGCAGGGTACAGTAGTGCCACCTGGGGTATTACTCCCAACCCGGTGATTGACCATGTTGGTGGGAATGATGCCTTTGTAATCAAGTTGAACAACAGCGGGGTAAGACAGTGGAATACATTTATGGGATCAGCAGGCAGTGATGAAGGTCATGGCATCGCAGTAGATGGGGCTGGGAACGTATATGTGGCAGGTTATAGCACTGCCACCTGGGGCAGCAGCCCGGTGAACGCCTATGCAGGTAACTATGAAGTTTTTGTTGCCAAGCTTGACAACAACGGGGTACGGCTGTGGAATACATTCATGGGATCAGCAGGCTATGATTACTTTAGCGCTATTGCCGTGGACGGGAGCTCAAATGTATATGTGGCTGGAAGTAGCACTGCCACTTGGGGAAGCCTTCCAGATCCGGTAAATGCCCATGCAGGCGGAGATGATGGCTTTGCAGTCAAGCTGAACACCAGCGGGGTACGGCAGTGGAATACATTTATGGGATCAGGATTAGCAAACAGTAGTGATGCAAGTTCCGGTATTGCAGTGGATAGCAAAGGAAACGTCTATGTGAGTGGGAGCAGTGAGGATACATGGGGTTCTCCTGTAAGTGCCTTTGTCTCGCTGTGGGGATCTGATATTTTTGTAGCCAGGCTCAACAATAGCGGTAGTCTGCAGTGGAATACATTTATAGGGTCATATGCTGTTGATTATTCTAAAACAATTGTACTGGATAGCATAGGGGATATATACATAACAGGGTTTAGCAATAAAACCTGGGGTAGTCCGATAAATCCCCATGCAGGGGGAGTGGGAGATCCGTATGATGCCATTGCTGCAAAGCTGAATACCAGCGGAGTACTTCAGTGGAATACATTTATGGGATCAACAGACGTTGACAGGGGCCGTGGTATTGCTGTGGACAAGAGAAAAAATGTATATGTTACAGGATACAGCCAAGCTAACTGGGGCGGCTGCCCGTTGAATTCCTATGAAGGCGCTGATGAAGCCTTTGTTGTCAAAATTTTACAGGGAAGTCTGACTCCAGGAATACCTATGCTCTTGCTACTGGATTAAATGCTGGTGTTTTCTAAATAGTTCAAAGACTTTTACCAGATATATTTCCAGAGCCTCCACCCGGGTTTTGTTTCTTGATAT
Source organism: Desulfobacteraceae bacterium (assembly GCA_021107575.1). Classification (GTDB taxonomy): domain Bacteria; phylum Desulfobacterota; class Desulfobacteria; order Desulfobacterales; family Desulfobacteraceae; genus JAIOSM01. The sequence continues at coordinate 5,181 of JAIOSM010000205.1, forward strand.
TCTGATTGATCCTGTGGTGTTACCATTTTTTCAGGGTCCATTCTTTGCTGCTGTTGCCTTTGTTTGGCATAACTTTGCTCCTCAGTAAACTCTTCATATTTCTCGGTTGTTCTGTCAAATATTTTTTTATTTATTTTTGCCGCGAGTAAACTGATCTCCGGGATAATTTTATCCATTTGGGGAGCATAACCAAAAAAAGGTTCTGAGGTCTGATCCTGAATATTATAGATATTGGCATCAATACTGAAAGCATTGGCAAATTCGGTAATGCTTCCTGTCAGAACATAATCAGAGTTAGTTGTTTTTGCTATGTTTGCTAAAAACTCTTTTTTTGGAAGGTTGTTACCTTGTTCAAGAGCATTTAGAATCGAACATTTATCTGTAATTGAGGTGTGGTCTGTCCAGGAAAGTCTTGAAGAAAGCATAAGGCCGATACCTTGTTGGATATGGCTTATGTCCTTTTCAGAGTGAATTTCAAAGGGAAGAATCGCAATTTTTTTTAAGCCATTGGCGTAGAGTCCATTAAGATTGGCAAAGGACAAAACAATAAAAAAAGGTAAAATAATTGTTTTGGTCAATTGTGTAATCATTGGTTTAATTTTTTGCATTTTTAATTATCGTCCTGTAATTTGGTTTTAATAATTTCAGTTATGATTTTTGGGTCAGCCTTTCCTTTAGTTTCTCTCATGACCTGCCCCATAAAAAAACTGAAAAGTTTAGTTTTCCCGTTTTTATATGCTTCAACTTCTTTTGGGTTTTTATTTATTATTTCTATAACGATATTTTCAAGTTCAGATTGATCTGATACCTGTTCAAGGTTTTTATCTTTTACAATTTCTTCAGGACTTTTACCTGTTTCAACCATTTCTTCAAATATGGTTTTTGCACCTTTTATATTAATTGTGCTATTTTCCAGAAGTTTTAAAAGCTCAGCAAGTGATGGAGCAGAAACAGGGGAGGATTCAATATCAACTCCTTTGGTATTAAGCATACCAAGCACAGTTGTCATTATCCAGTTGCTTGCCTGTTTTTTATCTTTAAGATCTTTCGTGGTCTCTTCAAAAAAATCTGCAAGTTTTTTGGAAGATGTCAGTACCCGGGCATCATATTCCGGGATATTATAATCTGTCACAAACCTTGTCTGTTTTGCATCAGGCAGTTCCGGAAGTGTTTTTTTAATCTCATCTATCCATTGGTCATCGACAATTAAAGGGACAAGATCAGGATCAGGGAAATATCTGTAATCATGGGCATTTTCCTTTCCACGCATACTGTTTGTTTTGTTTTTAACAGGATCCCATAATCGTGTTTCCTGAATTACTTCTCCGCCTTCTTCAAGTATGTATGCCTGGCGTTCTATTTCATAATTAATTGCTTTTTCTACATTTTTAAAAGAGTTGAGGTTTTTAATTTCTGCGCGGATACCAAACTTTTCTGTTCCTTTGATACGCAGAGAAATATTGGCATCACATCTGAATTGCCCTTTTTCCATGTTTGCATCACAGACATCAGTGTATTTTAAAATTTGATGGAGTTTTTTTAAATATTGTCCTGCTTCTTTTGCAGATCTTATGTCAGGCTCACTTACAATTTCAACCAGAGGGATTCCTGTTCTATTCAGATCAACCAAACTTTTTCCTCTGGCAGGGTCATGGGTAAGTTTTCCGGCATCTTCTTCCATATGTATTCTTGTGATACCTATTCTTTTATTCTCAATGTCAAGAAAGCCGTGTTCAGCAATGGGATATGCATATTGGGAAATTTGATAGCCTTTGGGCAAATCCGGATAAAAATAATTTTTTCTGTCAAACCTGCTTTGTCTTGCAATTTTGGAATTTGTTGCAAGTGCTGTTTTTATTGCAAGATCTACCGCCTTTTTATTTAGTACCGGCAGAACTCCTGGCATTCCTGTACAGACAGGACATGTGTTTGCATTGGGGGGCTCACCAAATTTTGTGGAGCAGCCGCAGAATATTTTTGTCTTTGTTTTTAATTGTGCGTGAACTTCAAGTCCAATAACGGGTTCGAACATTTATATCTCATACCTTTGAAATTATTATTTAATTCATATAAAATAAGTTTCTATTTATAACCTTGATTATATTATTTGGCAATAATATTTTTTAGTTGAAATCAAACTCATAAAAATATATTAAATGAGGCGGCCTAATAAATGATCAGGTAATAACATAATAATTTTTTAATTAAAGGCAATTAATAGATGAGTTTTTTTCTTTGTGTAATAGGAATGGTAATGATTGTGGAAGGTTTGCCCTATTTTACTGCCCCGGGTAAAATGAAAAACATGATAAAAATGCTCCTGGCTCTTGAGGATAAGGCATTGAGAAGTTTTGGAGGGTTCCTGATGGTTGTGGGGATCATAATTGTCTATATTGGAAAATGTTTGATTTAATGTATTCTCTTAAAAGTTACAATTTTGATCTGCCTGAAGAAAGAATTGCTCAAAGTCCCATGGAAAACAGGGACGAGTCAAGGCTTTTACTGTTAAAAAGAGGGACCGGGCTTGTTTCTCATTTTTATTTTAAAGATGTGATTGATCTTTTACAAAAGGGAGATCTTTTAGTAGTTAATAACACAAAAGTTATCCCTGCAAGGCTTAAAGGTAAAAAAGAGACCGGGGGTAAAGTCGAAGTTTTGATAATTGATTATACCCAGGGCCTGGTTAAAGAGACTGAGGCTTTTGAAAAAGAATCATATTTTCAGTGTGATTGTCTGGTAAAAGCTTCAAAAAGCCCTAGACAGGGAGCACGCTTATTTTTTGAGTACGGGCTTGAGGCAGTTGTTATTGAAAATAAAGGCAGTGTTTGTGAGATACGGTTTAAAGGATATAAAAATTTTCTCGGTATTTTAAATAAAATTGGAGATATTCCTTTGCCACCATATATTAAAAGAGATCATGGCAAAGCTTTGGATTCTGATAAAGAGCAGTACCAGACAGTGTATGCAGAAAAAGAAGGAGCTGTGGCAGCCCCCACTGCAGGGCTTCATTTTACAGAATCTCTGCTAAAGGATCTTTCCGGCAAAGGGATTGAAATTGTTAATATTACACTCCATGTGGGATATGGAACATTTGTTCCTGTGAGAGTTAAAGATATACGGGACCATAAGATTCACTCGGAATATTTTTTTGTTTCTGAGGATGCAGCTAAGAAGATTAACAGAGCAAAGGATGAAGGCAGAAGGGTCATAACCGTGGGCACTACAAGCATGCGAACATTGGAGTATCTTGCAGACAAAGACGGTAAAATAAAGGCAGGTAAGGGCATGTGTGATATTTTTATTTATCCGGGGTACACCTTTAAATGTGTTGATGCTATGATAACTAATTTTCATTTGCCTGAATCAACTCTTGTTATGCTTGTTTCAGCCTTTGCTGGGCGTAAGAATATTCTCAAAGCTTATGAGACAGCAGTAAAGGAAAAATATAGGTTTTTCAGTTATGGCGATGCCATGCTGATTGAGTGATCAGTGGACTAATTTTTGGAATAAAAAATATTATGCTTGAATTTGAAATTATTAATAAAAGTAGTGAAACAAGGGCACGAACAGGGAAAATTACAACTTCCCGGGGAATAATTGAAACCCCGATATTCATGCCGGTAGGAACACTTGGCTCTGTCAAGTCTCTGACTGTTGAAGACCTTGAACATTGTTCTGCTCAGATTATTTTAGGAAATACTTATCATCTTTATTTAAGACCCGGATGCGATGTGATTGAACATTTAGATGGTCTTCATAAGTTTATTAACTGGGATAAACCAATGCTGACAGATAGCGGCGGGTTCCAGTTTTTTTCTTTGGCAAAGCTTGCAAAATTCAGCAATGAAGGTGTATCATTTCAATCTCATATTGATGGGTCAAGGCATTTTTTTTCTCCGGAAAAAGCTGTTGAGATTCAGATGATACTAGGGTCTGATATTATGATGTCTCTGGACTGGTGCATTGGATATCCGGCAGATGAGAAACAGACGACCGAAGCTTTGGAAAAGACCACAATGTGGGCAGAAAAAGGATATTCTTATTGGAAAGAGAACGGGTCAAAAAACTCTCTTTTTGGAATTGTTCAGGGAGGAATGTACACAAGACTGCGTTCTATGTCAGCAAGTCAGCTTTCAGGGTTTGATTTTCCAGGGTTTGCAATAGGTGGTTTAAGTGTTGGTGAACCAAAGGATTTAATGTATGAGATGGCAGACTATACGCTTCCTCTGTTAAAGGAGAATAAGCCCAAATATATAATGGGCGTTGGAACTCCTGAAGATCTTGTTGAGCTTTCAGGCATGGGTACAGATATGTTTGACTGCGTTATGCCGTCACGGAATGCAAGGAATGGACAACTTTTTACATCAAGGGGGAATATTAATATTCCCAATGCAAAATATAAGTTTGATACTGCTCCCATTGATGACACTTGTTCATGTTATACATGTAAAAATTATTCAAGAGCTTATTTGAGACATCTTTATAAATCAAAGGAGCTTCTTGCATACAGATTGAATACAATACATAATATTTATTATTATCTTGATCTTATGAAAAAGATCAGACAGGCAATTGATAATGATTCTTTTTTAAAGTTTAAAAAAGATTTTTATTTGAAAAGAGGAGAGAATTAAATGACCATAGCAACAAAGATTGAAGAATC